>JBKPDV010000040.1:0-6555 GCA_046728075.1 Acidobacteriota bacterium
TGCGCGGACGTTTCGGGAATTCGATGACGCGGCCAATGCGCCTCTTCACGGGTTCGTGGGCGCGGATGACTACTACGCGCGGGCGAGCTCGCTTTCGTACCTCCAGGCGGTCTCGACGCCGCTCATTTGCATCAGCGCGGAGGACGATCCGTTTCTTCCGCCGGAGGCGCTCGAGCGCGCGCGGGCGGCTGCCTCATCCGCGGTCGACTTCGTGACGCCTCCGCGCGGCGGTCACATCGGATTTGTAGGCGGCCCGCCCTGGAGACCGCGCTTCTGGGGCGAAGAGCGCGCGATGGCCCACTTCCTTCGACACCTGCCCGCTTAAGCGGCGAAATCGCCGGGTTTTACGGGCGGGAACGACTCTTGCAAGGCTTCCCTGTGGAGGGCCCTCATGCAGGAAGACCTCAATTGGAGCGCGACCCTTGGCGAAGGCGGCAAATTTGACGACGAGATCACGTTGCCTCTACGCATCATCTGCGAGCGCAAGTCCGAAGCCGGGGCGAATCCCAGGGAAGAGCAGAAGACCAAGGACGTTCGCGAACGCGAACACAGGCTCGTTCGAGCTTCCTAGACAGCTCCCATTGGGTCTCCAACGGTTCAGGAATCTCCTCTCATCAGCGGAATTGCGGCTTCTCTCCTGACCTGGAGAGCGAGGCTTCTTGATTCGCCTCCACAGGAACAGTTGCTCGCGGCGCGCGTAGTCTCCCGAAGTAACAGAGGGAGGAGGCGCGTGACGGCTAGGCTCTCGGCTTGACCGCTTTTTCTTCTTCGTCTTCGGCCGTGAAGAATTCCGGCGTCGAGTCCGAGTCCACGACGGCGCCGCGCGGGACCGTCATCCGTTCGGGAATCCTGGCATTCTTTCCGACGGTCGTGATCGACGGGCCTTCGCTCGCTCTCCCGATCTGGCCGACGCGAGCCCCCTTGCCCACGCGCACGGACTTGTCGATCACGGAACGCTCGATTCGCGCCCCCGCCTCGATGGTCGAATCGGTCAGCACGACGGACTCCCGCACAACGGCGCGCGCCCCGACGGAGACGCCCGCCGAGAGGACGCTGCGTTCGATTCGGGCTCCCGGCCCGATTACGCAGCCGTCGGTGATCATGCTGTCCCGCACCTCCGCCCCCTCCCGAATCGAGACGGGCGGCCGCTCCTCGGATTGCGTGTGGATGATCCAGGACCGGTCGTTCAAGTCGAGCGGTGGCGGATCGGTGAGCAGTTCCATCTGCGTGCGCCAGTAGGCCTCGATCGTTCCGACGTCGACCCAGTAGCCTTCGAACGGGTACGCATAGACCTTCATCTCGTCGGCGACCATCCGCGGGATGACGTCTTTGCCGAAATCGTGGGACGAGTCGCGGCGCTTCGAGTCCTCCGTGAGCATCTGCGCCAGCACCGCCAGCGGAAAAACATAGATTCCCATGGACGCGAGAGTGCCGGGAGGCTCTTTGGGCTTCTCCACGAACTCGGTCACGCGGTTCTCGACGTCTGTCGCGAGGATCCCCATCCTCGTCGCCTCCTCGCGCGAGACGTTGAGCGTGGCGATGGTCACGTCCGCACCCTTGGAAACGTGGTACTCGATCAGCGCCGAGTAGTTCATCTTGTAGATGTGGTCGCCCGCGAGTACGAGCGCGAGATCGGGCGCGCCCCTCTCGACGAACGAGAGATTCTGGGCGATCGCGTCCGCGGTCCCCTTGTACCAGTCGTTGGCGAGGCGCCCGCGGTAGGGCTGGTAGACCTGGACGCCGCCCGTGAAGCCGCGGTCGAGGTCCCAGGGACGCCCGGCGCCGATGTGCTCGATCAAGGAATGCGGGCGGTACTGCGTCAGAAGCATGATGTCGAAGACTCCGGAGTTGACGCAGTTGGACAGGGTAAAGTCGATGATCCGGTACTTGCCGGCGAAGGGAACAGCCGGCTTCGCGCGCTTGTCCGTGAGCACGCCCAGGCGCTGTCCCTCTCCTCCCGCCAGGATGACCGCACGGGTCTTCATGGGCGCCTGCCGGCCCGGATGCGCCGGTAGAGCTCGTCATAGCGGCGCGCGGAGCGGTTCCAGGAGAAGTCGGAACGCATCCCGCGCTCGATCATCGGCTTCCATTCCACGGCGTGAGAGTACAACGGAAGGGCGCGCTCGAGCGCATGTCCGAGCGCTCCCGGATTGTATTCGTCGAAAAGGACCCCGGTTCCGCCGCGCTCTCCCGCGTCGCGGATCGTGTCCGCCAGACCCCCTGTGCGCCGTGCGATCGGGACTGCCCCATAGCGCATCGCGATCATCTGAGTCAGACCGCACGGCTCGTAGCGCGAGGGAATCAAGAGCGCGTCGGCGCCTGCGTAGATGCGACGAGCGTAGCGGCCGTCGAAGCGCAGCCGGACGCTCGCGCTCGACGGGAATGCGACCTCGAGCGCCGCGAACTCGCGCTCGAGCCGGGGGTCCCCGGTGCCGAGCAGGACGAACTGCCCACCCAGATCCAGCCAGCGGAGGATTCCCGGGCCGGCGATATCGAATCCTTTCTGGGAATCGAGCCGCGAGACGACCCCCAGCAGCGGCGCGTTCGGATCCGCCGTCAGGCCCGCCTCCTTTTGGAGGGCGACTTTGTTCGCCGCCCGTCTGTCGAGCGAGGCCGCGTCGTAGGTCTGCGTGATCGCGGAGTCGGTTGCGGGATTCCAGACGTCCGTGTCGATGCCGTTCAAGATGCCGGTCAACCGCTCCCGCCGGGCATAGAGGACGTGCTCGAGGCCGTTTCCGCCCAGCGAGGTCTGAATCTCCCGCGCGTAGGTCGGGGAGACCGTCGAGAGGTGATCGGCGGTGACGAGCGCGGCCCCGAGAAGCGAATCGCGAAAGCGCTCGGGCAGGGCGAAGATGGCGTCGGCGCGCGGAAGGCCGTAATCGCCCAGGACACGGCCGGCTCTCTCTCCCGCGTACGGCAGATTGTGGATGGTGAAGAGCGTCGCGACGTCGTGAAAGAAGGCATTGCTCCGACCCGAGGTCCCCAGCCAGTACACGGCCGCGCCGGCATGGTAGTCGTGAGCGTGGACGATGTCGGGCTTCCAGTCGAGCGCTTGAGTCGCCCAGAGCGCGGCAAGCGAGAAAAAGACGAACTTGGGGCCGTCCTCTTCAATGCCGTCTCCATAGATGTGCCGGTCTTTGGGGATCGGCGGACCGGTGACAAGGTAGACCGGCACGCGATCGATCGACGTCTCGAAGATCTCCGCGTTCTGGTCGCCTCCGCCTCGCGGAACGGGAAACATCGTTCTCCATTTCGGCTCGAGCCCCGCCCAGTCGATCGCTCCGTAGCCGGGGATGGCGATGCGGACGTCGTGGCCGAACGCAGTGAGCGCCCGCGGGAGGGACCCCACGACATCGGCCAGGCCGCCCACCTTGACGAGCGGGGCCGCTTCGGCGGCGACGAAGAGAATCCGCATTGTGGACCGCCCCGCCAGACTATTTCAGCGGTTCGGCCGGTACCAGTAGCGATCGACCCAGTCGTTTAAGGCGCCATGCCCGCGAAGAAGGAGCCACAGGGAGCGCGGCAGCATCATGACGAAGTGCCAATCTCCGTACTCGTCGAACTTGCGCAGAGATCCGATCGCCTTGTGCGCCCGCAGCCGCACCAGCTTCTGCCCGCGGCGGCGCCCGAGCCGTTTCAAGGCCCATGGAAACGCGACGTCCTCGGCAAAACGCATGTTCTCGTTGTAGCCCCCGACCGCTTCGAAATCCTCCCGGCGGCAGAAGACGAGCCCGGTGTCGATGTTGGTCAGCCAGACCAGGGGGAGAATCAGGACGTAGGCGGCGATGATCCCGACGGATAACCGTTCGAGCCGGACTCCGGTCGATCCCGCAACGACGCGGCCTGTTGCGAGCGCGTCGTCGATGGCGCGGAAGGTCGCCGGGTGGATTCGCGCGTCAGCGTCCACGAAACAGAGAATCTCGCCTCTGGCGGCCCGGGCTCCTCCATTGCGGGCCGCGGCGATGACGCGCTTCTCGACTCGGACGACCCGGCAGCCGCGGGCCGCCGCGATGGCTCCCGTGCCATCGGTAGACAGGTTGTCCGCGACGACGACTTCGATCGCGTCGGGCCGGCCATAACTCGCACGCGCGGCGTCGATCGTGTCGATCAACCGCGGCAGGTCCTTCTCCTCGTTGTAGGCCGGGACCACGACGGAAAAACGCGGGGTCGAGGACTTCGTTGTCCCTTCGGCCTCGAATGTCACAGTCGTCTCCGGCATTCGATCGTGAACTTTTTGATGTCGCCCTCTCGGAAGACGGTGAGAACGTACTTGTGCCCGTCGAGCTGGAGGAGCCGTCGGACTCCGCGCAGGCCGACGTCCTTGGCCGGTTTTCCGTCCACTGCGAGGAGGACGTCGCCGGCGGTCAGTCCTGCCTGCGCGCCGGGCGAGGCGGGAGAGACGCGGCGTATCAGAAAAGTCGAGAGATCGGGGCCCTGCGCGATGAGCGAGAGGCCGCTGGCGTCGTGGAGGAACGGCTCTTCGTACCGGCGGTTCTTCTCCAGCCAGACCCGGTTGTGCGCGAGGTCGAGGGTGACGCGAAAGCGTGCGAGGACGGCTCCTCCGATCAGACCCGCGTGCTTGCTGTCGGCGAGCAGTCCCCTGGCCGACCGCGACAGCTGGACGACCGGCTCGCGAAACGTGAACGGTCCCAACTCGAGCTTTTCCGCCCGGAGCACTGCTTCCAGGTCACCGCCGCCGGACTGGACGCCCGCGTCGGGTGTGATCTTCGGCTGGCCTGCCAAGAGGCCATGGGAGGCGACGAAGGGAGAAAACAGGATCACGGCATTGTCGACGCCGGTGTCGATCAGAAACGAGCCCGGAATCGCCGGATTGCCCGTCAGCGCGAAAGTTCCCTCGACGTAGGGATACCCGGCCTCCACTTTCGCCGGAATCGCCGTGCCTCGTCCGGCGGAACGGTAGAACTTCGGATCCGACAAGGTGACGGTCGCGCGCGCGTAGTCGAGCTCGACGACGAAACTCTCGAAGAACGGGGCGCCGAGGATCGCGTCGACCCGGTGACCGAGCGCCGTTTGAAAGGGATCGAGGTCGAAGCTCGATACGGACGAGAGAGTCGCGGACACGCCCGGGAGGGCAACGATGATCCCCGGAAGCGGACGAGGCGAGCGGCTCTCCTCCGTTGCGCCTCCCGGGGAGTCCCCCGGCGCGGAGAGTCCCAGCTTCTCCGCGACTCTTTGCGAAAGCATCGAAGCGGATGCGGTGTCGAGGAGGAACCAGACGTCGGCGTCTTGAACCTTCCCTTTGACGAAGGCGAGTCCCTCGCCGGCGATCTCGACGGGGATGCTTCGGGCGGAATGACCTTTTTCGAAGTGGATCGGAACGCGGGGGGGCGGCGTCGCGGAGGCCGCGGGCTTGTCCGGCAGAGGCATCGCTCCGCCGGCGATCGCGGCGAGCAGCAGAATCGCGGAAGTCGTCATTTTCTGGTGGCGATCCTATTCTCGCTCCCGAAGCAGAGTGATGCGCCCTTGCAGCACCCCGCCGCGTGTTGCACTTCTCGGGCCGGCCGACGACGCCCAGCACATGGCCGCTCGCTGTCATTCCAAGGAGCGCAGCGACGAGGGATCTGCTCGGTTCCGAGAGAGAACCGACGGGAGCAGATTCCTCGCTTCGCTTGGAATGACAGATCGAAGACCTGGTTACGCCACCTTCTTGGCCGCGGGTTTGACCGCGGGCTTCGGAGTCGGCTGATAGGCGCCGCCGGTTTCGGCGAAGAGAAAAGAGAGCTCGTCGGTCAGGTCCTCGATGGTTTTCGAGACGGGTGTGTTGAACCCGCGCGAGTGACCGGCCTTGGTGTCGTAGTGAAGAAGGATCGGCCGCTTCACCGTGTCCGATCCGGTCGACGCCTGAAGGAGAGCCGTCATCTTTCGGGCATGGAGAGGCGCGACCCGCGTGTCCGCGTCGCCCGTAATGAAGAGGACCGCGGGATAGCTCGTGCCCTTCCGGACGCGGTGATAGGGGGAGTACGCGTAGATGTACGAGAACTGATCCGGCTTCTCCGCGGAACCGTACTCCGGGACCCAGAAACCGGCGACCAGAAACTTGTGATACCGAACCATGTCCAGAAGCGGGTAGGAGCAGACGACGGCCCCGAAAAGATCCGGACGCTGTGTGAGCGCCGCGCCCACGAGCAGACCTCCGTTGGAGCCTCCGGAAATCGCCAGGCGTTGCGGTTTTGTGTAGCCCTTCGCGATCAGCCACTCTGCGGCGCCGATGAAGTCGTCGAAGACGTTTTGCTTCTTCTCCAGCATTCCGCTCTTGTGCCAGTCCTCGCCAAACTCGCCGCCTCCGCGCAGGTTGGGCAGCGCGAAGACTCCGCCGGCCTCGACCCAGAGGGCGGCGCGCGCGGAAAATGCCGGCGTCTGCGAGAGCGTGAAACCTCCGTACCCGGTCAAGAGCGTCGGGTGCGAGCCGTCGAGGGCGGGCCCCTTGCGGTGGACGAGAAACATCGGGATCTTCGTCCCGTCCTTGGAGGCATAGGAGACCTGTGAGACCTCGAACCGGTCACTGTCGACCGGAATGTTCTCCCTGGCCCAGAC
>JBKPDV010000041.1:0-11040 GCA_046728075.1 Acidobacteriota bacterium
AGACTTCTACGCGGCGCCTGGACGCGGGCGCTGCCTCAAAACACCGAGTGACCTTCAGCTTGTCTTTCATCGGGAATTCCCGGATCAAGATTGGCAAGAGCCGCGCCAATCATTCTGAGCTGCTAACGCTTGGTTCTCGAGGTACTTAAGAAAGACTTTCAGTGGAGTGCGGCGATTTTTCAGACCGCTCGCGTGAATCGCGGACAAAAGTTGGCCGCGCAGAGAACGGCCGAGACTGCCCGAGGCAGTCTCGGCTGTCGAGCTTCGAGGAATGCCGCTCTATTGGAAGTAACCGGTGACGTCGAGGATGACGTGGGCGGTTCCGCCCGAGACCGCCGTCCCGTAGATCAGCGAAATGTTGAAGCTCGGGTCCGTCGTCAACGGCACGATCGCCCCGTTGGCAATCGCAGGCTCCCCTGCCGCCGCGTTGATCGTCGACACCAGCGGCGCCGGCGTGTTGAACGGCCAGATCGACAGAAACCCGTCCAGGCTCGGCTGCACCAGCGTTACGTTCAGCACCGCAGCCTTCGCCGTCGACGGCACCCCACACGCCGCAGGAGCCACGTCAATGGGAAAACTCCGCGTCGTCCCTGACGTCAACCCCGGTCCCCCAGTCAGACCAATCGGCCCACGCGTATCCACAATCCGACATGGCGTCACCGAAAAAAACTGATACCCCACAGCAGCCTCGGCAGCGGAGGCCGTCAGGAATGCCGCAAGACCCACCAGGAGAAGAGAGCGTTTGATCTGGCTTTTCATTTCAGCCTCCTTACTTGAAATAGCCGTTGACGTCGACAATGACTTGGACGGTCCCGCTCGACTGATCATTCACAACGGTAATCCCACCGCTCGTGGAAACTTGAACGATCGCGTTGTTGGCTCGCGTTTGCCCGCTACGGAAGTTGATCACAGATGTGGACGGCGGCGAAGTTCCCGCCGCGAAGACCCGAAGATCGCCGCCGGCCGTCGGCTGCGTTACGGTCACGTTGACCGAGAGAGCCGTGGCGTCGGCCGGAATTCCGCATGTGCCGGCAAGGAAGAATGTCCGGTCAGCTCCGGCCGCGATCGCTCCGCCGGCCGCTCGGGTATCGATCGCGCGACAAGGCGTCAGAGTGAAGAAGCCGGCTCCGGGCGCTCCCGCAGGCAGGGACACGGCCGTGTCGCAGAAGTTCCCGGCGTAATCGGTGACCCGGACGGTTCCCGACCCCGGCAGCAAATGGTTGATCGTCGTGACGATGTAGGTGGCCGAGCCGGGGCTGCTGTAGGTGATGGATGAAATGACGAGGTTCGTCGACGAGGGAAGAAGCACGATCGATGCGATGCCTGTGTCGTTCGCGCCGGCATCGAGCGCCGTCCCGGTGAACTGTCCGGGGCCGGTGACAGACCCGCCGCAGACCGGAGGCGTGGTGTCGGCCAACCCGTTGGAGATCAACTGGAACATGCCGCGGCCATGAGTCGAAGAAATGATCTGGCCCGTGGTGGGATTTCGATCGAGGCCGAAGACGCTCACGACCGGGTGCCCGCTGGACAGATAACTCCAGTGAGCTCCGTCATCGAGGCTCTGGAAAACACCGATGTCTGTTCCGACATACAGGATGTTCGGCGATCTCGTGGGGTCGACGGCGATCGCGTTGGCGGGTACGTCTGGAAGATCGCCCGACAGGTTCGTCCAGGTCGGACTTCCTCCCAGCCCGTTGGTCGTTCGGAAGACGTGCCCGGGCTGTCCCGGAGTATTGACGTTGAAGCCCGAGAAGGTCGCGTAGGCCGTGTTGCCGGTCGGGTCGCTGCCCGGCACCTGGATGTCCGTGACGAATCGGCAGGGAAGCGGCGGGGCCGGGGTTCCCGGACAGGCGCCGTTGAAGGCCGACCAGGTTGCCACGCTCGCGGTCCCGTCGACGTTGGAGGACACGGAGATACGGCCGTCCGCGGCGCCGGTGTAGACGACTTCCTTGCCAGCGACCAGAACCGGAAGCGCTCCAATGGCCGAAAGGAAGTTCGTGCCGCTCGCTAGAGCCGGGCTCTTGACGGTCCAGGAAGCCACTCCCAGGCCGGGAGGTAGCGGGTTAGCGGAACGATAAAGCTTGTTCGAGCCGAAATAGACCACGTTCGGCGTGAACGCAGGATGCAACCGCAGCGGCGCGTAGAAAGAGACCGGATCCGTCGGGTTCATGCCGTTGTAATAGACGCCTCCGTAGCCGGCGTAGGACCCGACGAAGTCCCAGCTGCCGCCCGGGGTCCCTCCCGGACCTGTGACGCCGCCGTCGATTGCCTTCGAAGGCCCCATGAAATTGAACGACTGGTTGAAGTACGTGTGGAACATCCGCAGGGGAGTCGATTGATCGATCACCGCCTGCCCGCCGTCGCCGAAGTCCGAGTGGAACCACTTGGGGAGCGGCTGCTTCGCCGGATTCTGAAGATTAGTCCCGTTGTCCTGCGTGCCGCCAATCACGATATTTGGATTGGAAGGATGCGTCGAGACGCTCTGGAACTGCGTAATGGCGATGTTCGTGTTCATGTTGACCCAGGACAAACCCTGGTCATTCGAGCGCCAGACGCCTCCGTCGTTGCCGTCGTAAACCCTCGCGGGAGTGACGCTCGCATCCATGGCGATCTCGTGATCGTCGGTGTGAACGCCGCCGGTCGACGCATTGCCTTGCGAGATGCCCCTCCAGGTCAATCCTCCATCCAAGGACCGCCACACTGTGTGCGCTCCGGGAACGCCCGACGTATCAGCGTTGAACGAAATCGGGTTGCCGCCGACGTAAACGGTATTGCCGGTGCCGTCGGTGGGGTCGGCTGCGACCGTCATGTTGTAGAAACACTGGCCGTCGCAGTACGTGGGGTACGAGCCGGCGGACCAGCTCGTCCCCGAAAGGGTCGCGGGGAAGGTCGCTTCAGACGTCCGAGTATTCAAGTGATCGCCGTCGGTAATCGACGTCACGGTGCGGGAGATCAGGTTGTTGACGATGATCCGGTGTCCGACAATCGCCGCTGAAAATGAGGGCCCGGTCACTCGAGTCACGACTCGGCTGCCAGCGGTCACGTTACAGGTCCCATTGACGGCGTTGTCGACGTGAGACCAGGCCGTTCCGCCGTTAGTGGTCTTGAAGAAACCCCAAAGGGCTGAGCCGGTCACGTTCTCGAGCGATGCGTACACGGTCCCGGGTGCGCCGACGCCTCCGATCGAGAGTGTGATCCGGCGATATCCCGGGTTGGCCGTGGCGGCATCCGGGAATCCCCCGGCCAACTTTGCAAAGGTCGCTGGCGACCCCTTCGCGTTGACCGACTTCCAGACTCCGCCGTTGGCGGCCGTCGGCACAGGTCGGACAGCGACGTAGAGGATGTTGCTGTTGGTCGGATCGAGCGCCATGTCGTGGATTCGTGCATTGGGCGCGGCGGCGCCGGTGGGGACATCCTGAAGAGACCAGGTCGCTCCGCTGTCCGTCGAGCGCCAGACCGCCCCGTTCCAGACTCCGGGCGCGGCGATGCACTGCTCGGTCCCGCTCGAAAGGAACCCGATCGCGGTCGACGCCCACAGCGTGGTTGTCGTGGCAGAGCCCGCCGTCGCCGGATCGATCAGGATCTTCGAGACCGCCTGGTTCACGAAGGGCCCGCCGGGATCCGCGCCCAGAAGCTTCCAGGTCACTCCCCCATCGGTCGAACGGAGAATGCCCTGCCCGTAATAGGAGTCGCAGGAGCCGTTGGCCTCGCCCGTGCCGACATAGAGGATGTTCGGATTCACCGGGTCGATCGCGATGTCGCCGACGGCCAGAGACGCCTGGTGGTCAGTCAAAGGAGTCCAGGTGGGCGTTGCCGAAAGAGCGTTCGTGGTTTTCCAGACGCCTCCCTGCGCCCCTCCCGTGAACGCGATGTTGGCGTTGGTCGGATGGACGGCGATCGCCGACACGCGTCCGCTCACGGCCGTGGGCGGACCGACGGAGGTATCCGTCTGGCCGTTGGGGATGGTGGAAGGTCCGATCGAAACCCAGGTCGCCTGGGCCGGCGGCCCTCCCGGCGGCGTCGGATCGCCCGGCTCTCCCTGGAGTCCGCCGTTGTTTGCAGTCGCCTGTCCCAGCGCGGTTCCGAGCGCGTTCGAGGGAATCGAGCCGGGAAAGGCGCGCTGGCTGTAGAACCAGTTCTCCCAGCCGCCCTGAGATTGGCCGGCCTCGTTCTGCTGCTCGCCCCGGCTGGTTTGCTCCATCTCCTCGACGAACCGTTCGCGCAGCGACCGCGGCCGTTTGCCCTCTCTATCTTCCGGCAGAACGAGCCGCTCACTCGCCGAGCGAGTAACTTCCGTGATGCGATTCGGTTTCCTTTCGGATAGCAAGACCGGCTTTTGCGCCGTGAGAGTCGTCGGCTGCATCGTGCCGATCTTGAGCGCGGCCACGGCGCGCGCGCGGTGAGGCCTCGCCCGCGAAGCGGAATGAATTCGAGAGATCGCCAGAGCGCCGAGACCCGCCGCCAATCCCAGGGCGGCGAGCGTCAGCACCAATCGGTTTAGTCGCACTCGACACCTCCCTCAAGAAAAGGAACGCCACAACGCGACGGAACAAAATTTTTCGAGATACGAAGAAAGGATCGCCTGACAGCAGCAGCTTTCAAGTAAGCCTCTTTGTAGTGTGTCGAGACTCTATTGGCGTCGGATGGAGGGTGTCAAGAGAATCCCGATTGTGTCGCTGGCGGACAATCGTGAAAGCCTCGAGAGCCCGAAAAAGGCTCACTTCGATCCGTACTCCCTTAGGAATTTCTGAACGTCCGGCTGGGCGGGATCGAGCGCGAGCGACTGTTTCCACAGCATCAAGGCCCGGGCGCGGTCGCCCCGCGTCTCCAGCAGAAGAGCGGCTAAAGTCTTGCACCCGAGCGCTGTTGGTTTGATTCGGATCGAGCGTTCGTACGCGGCGATCGCTCTGGGAAAATCGCTCTCACGCCCGTAAGCGGCGCCCAGCATTCCCCAGAGGGACGCGGAGCCAGGCAGCGCCGCGACTCCCGCCTCCAGAGTTCGAACAGCCTCCGACTCCCGTTTCTGCTTTTGATAAAGAAGAGAAAGGTCTCCGTACGCGAATTCCCGCTCTTCGTCCGTTTTCGCCTTGGCGATCGCCCTATGAAACGCCTGCGCCGACTCGGCGTAATCGTTCAAGAGTCCCAGCGTTTCACCGAGCTTGCGCTCGAGCGTGGAGCTCTCGGGATAGCGGGTGATGCCCTGCCGGAAAGACGCGACTGCTGATCGCGCATCACCTCGGGCAAGAAAAAAATCACCCAACGGCGAGGCGAGCTGCTCGGCCGGAACGAATCGCGCGGCTTCGTGAAGCGCCGCCTCGGCCTCCGAGAGCCTTCCCTGTTCGGTTTCGATCTGGGCCCGCAGGACGAGGATCTCGGCGACCATCTGGTCCAGATCGGTTAGCTTCCGGGCTTTCGAGAGCTCGTCGAGGGCTCGGTCGGGACGGTTGCGCGCGTTTTCCAGCTTGGCGCGGAGGAGGTGGAGACTCGGCAACCGGTCGTCCATCCTTTCCGCGATCGCGAGCTCGGCCTCCGCCGGTTCGTATCGGCCGTGCTCCAGATTCCAGGATGCCGTCTGGAGATGGACCCAGAGGTTATTCGGGTCCGCCGCTCGCGCTCGGTCGAGCAGCTGAGCGGCCCGATCGTATTCCTGACGCTTGATGTAAATGGACGCCGCGGTCGTGAGGGCATTGACGTTGCCCGGGTCGAGCTCGATGACTCTCCCGTAGGCGCGCAGGGCGCCGTCGGCGTCGCCCGATTGCGAGCGGGACATCCCTTCATTCAAATAGGAGGAAGCCGTTCGTCCCTCCTTGTCGTGCGCCAGGCTGCGTCCGCCTCCCGTCAGGTAGCCCAGCGCCATGAGCTTCTGAACGGTCTCCGTGTCGGCCGGCGCCTCCACGGGTTTCGCGCGCCTGGGCACGGGCGGATAGCGTTCGACCGTCCTGGACTCGATCGAATCTCCACCGGCTGGAAAGGCTGCGGCGATGGGATGACCCGGCAACTCGCGCGAAAGAGGAAGACGGAGCAAGGAGAGAACGGTCGGCGTGATGTCGAGAACGCTCGCTTTCTCGATTCGCGCCGGTCGAATCGCCGAGCCATGTACGAAGAGGACGCCGTAGAGCCGGTGCCACAAGGGAGCGAGGCCGATGTCCGCCCGTCCGGAGGTCCGCGGCCGGATTTCGCCGGACTTGAAGCCGTGGTCGGAGACGATGAGCGTCACTGTGTCCGGCCCTTCCAGCCGCAAGAGGTCCGCGAGGACCTCGTCCTGGTATTCGTAGTAGCGATCGACGGTTTTCGAGAAGGCGCGGAAGTCCAGATCCGAGACCTCCGCTCTCTTGGGCGGAGCGTCCTCCATGAAGAGATGCCCGCACGCGTCGATCCCCTCGAAGTAGACGGCGAGAAGATCGGCCTGGAACTCTGACCCGAGGGGAGGAAGGATCCGGCGATAGAACTCGCTCGTCGCGTAGATCTTCGACAACTCTCCCAACCGGCGCTCTCCATCGGGTGTCAGCGGCGCACCGGGATCCTCGACGAAACGGTTCTTTGCCGCCTGGAGATCCGGCACCGGTTCTCCGAAGCGGGACTTGATCTCCTGAGACAGTTTTTCCGGAAACGTCGCACCGGAAGTCGCTCGCGCGCTCCGGACCTGGTGGAAGGCCAGCCGATCGGACACTTCGAAGCCTCGGACCGCTTCGGCGGGGTAAGACGCGTACCAGCCGACGAATCCGACGCTTTTCCCGTATTCGGATGCGATGTTCCAAAGAGCGGGTACACGCCGCCGGGCGCTGGTGATCGGCGTCGGCTGGCCGTCGGCGCCCACCTCGACGAAGTCGAGCACTCCGTGGTCCTGCGGACTCCGACCCGTCGCGATGGTCGTCCAGACGAGCGGCGAGAGAAGAGGCTCCTGAGATTTCAGCGGGCCGAAGGCGCCTTCCCGCTCGAGCCGCTGGAAGGTGGGAAGCTTCCCCTCGCCGATCAGCCGGTCGATGATCTGGAAGTCCGCCCCATCGACTCCGATGAGCAGGACTCTCGGAGAAAATCCGCCTGGAAGCTTTCCGCTCTCTCTGCGCGAACAGCCGCCGGCCCAGATCAAAGCCAGAGTCAAAACAGTGAGCCGAAGAGCGAACCTCTTCATCGCGGAGGAGGCAAGACCCGGAGAGAATTCACGCGGGGATCTTATCGGCCTCCCGGCAGAAACGGAGCACCAGAGCCCGCCGGGGACGGCTACTGGAAATAGCCGTTGACGTCGAGGATGAAGTGAACGGTGCCGGGCGTCTGGTCGCACTGGACGGCCAGGTCTCCGGCGGCGCCGAGTGAGACAACAGCGTTGTTGGCGCGCGTCTGTCCCTTCCGGTAATTGATGGTCGAAGTCGGCGGCAAGGCGGAGCCGGCCGCATAGAGGCGGAGATCCCCCGCCGCCGTTGGCTGCGTGATCGTCACGTTGACCGACACCAGACGCGCCGTCGCTGGAATGCCGCACTGACCCGCGATCACAAAGACCCGGCTCGTCGATGCCGCTAGCGCCGGACCTCCGTACGGCCCCACCGTGTTTCTCGTGTCTAGGATTCGGCAAGGAGACAGAGTGTGGAACCCGGTCGCCACGGGCGTGCCGGTCACCGTCGGAGTGCGGGTCGGTGTCGACGTCGGGGTCGGCGTGCTCGTGATCACAGACGGAGTGAATGTGGGTGTGGGAGTCCTTGTGGGCGTCGGCGTCGACGTCGGCGTCGGTGTGCTCGTGCCGGTCGGTGTGCTGTTCGGCGTGTTCGTCGGCGTCTGAGTGGACGTGAGTGTCGCGCTCGGCGTGAAGGTTCGAGTTGGCGTGCTCGTGATCGTCGGCGTGCGGGTCGGTGTCGCCGTGGACGTCCGGGTGAGCGTCGGCGTGAACGTCGGCGTCGCCGTGGACGTGAGCGTAGGGGTACTCGTGGCCGTCGGCTGCGCGGAGCAGGAGTTGCCTCCGTCGCCGTAGATCCAGCGGATCGCGTCCTGATCGTCGGTCTGCAGAGCCGTGTAGTTCTGCACGATCGAACGCATCTGGGCAGCATCCTCGTCTCCCCGGCAGACGTCGTGAACCGAGACATTCTGATCCGAGTGCCCCAGTCCGAGAGTGTGGCCGAGCTCATGAGTCAGGACCGCCTGCGTGACGGCCGAACCGTAGAGATTTGAAGTGCAGTAGGCGCGCAGCTCCACCGTGCCTCCGGTGATCGTGTTGTAGGCATCGCCCCGCCAGGTGTTGCTTCCGCCGCCGGACGGGCCGCCACATCCGATGACTCCGGAGCCGGAGAGACAGCTCGACCAGCCGCAACCCAGCGACGAAGAAGTCGCGTTCAGATAGATGACGTTTCCCGATCCGGTGCCGCTCGTGTAGTTGATGCTCGAGTTGGGGTCGTTCGTCCAACTGGCGAGAGCGCCGATCGCTTCCGCGGTGCCCCCGCCGTCGATGTTCGCAGTCCCGTTGAGCGTCCACGTCGCGGTGGCGTTGTTGTTCCAGCGATAGAGAAGGTTGTTGATGTTTCCCCACAGAGGCCTGGGCGCCCGGGACGCCGCTTCCGCATGCCGGACCGGTTCGAGCTTGCCTCGAGGCGAGGCCGTGACCGCTCGATACGGCGCTCGCCCCTCGAGGAAAGTCAAGAAGCGCTGCAGGTCCCGCGGCTTTCCGATCCCCTCGTTGGCGAGCACATCGACGCCCGGATGCCTGCCGATCGAGAGCGCCGAAATCGCGTAGCGGTTGTCCGCCTCGTCGCTCCAGACCTCGAACTTGCCGAGCAGCATCTCCGCGGTCTCGAAGTCGCCCCCTCTTCGCGCGATCGCGAATACGATCACTTCACTGCCCGGAACGTATTCCGGCCTTCCCCACATTTTGAAGAATCGTCCGTCCGGGAGCTGGCCTCCTAGCTGATGAAGGACGAGACTGCCCTTGAGAGCTCCCTTCAGCACGGAGAGCGGCTCGATCACCGAGACCGTCTCGGGCCGGCCCAGCCTGTCGGCTTTCACTCCGCTCGAGATCACGATCCCATGCACGATGACATCCGCTCGACGTGAGAGCTCGGCGTCGCTGATCGGGATGACGGAGGTGGCACGCAGAGCGAAGGCGACGGCCAATGCCGCACCGGACAGGACGAGCGTGCGGCCGAGCACACGACCGTCCGAGCGCCGCGAAGGCTGATCGAAAAACATAGTTTTGAGATGAAACCGAGGCAATAAGTGTACCGGAACCGGACGGAGTCCGGGGATGTCTAAGCGACTGAATGGAATGGGCCGCGAGGAGTGCGGTGAGAGCCGGGTGACGAGATTTTGACAGAGGCGGCTGCAACCGCCGACAACGGGGGGCGTTCAGCCTCTTGGAACGGAAAACTCACCGGGGCTCGTCGGTCGCGCCTCTTCGCGGGAGACCAGCGCGACGTCGGCGTCGACCATCATCTTGACGAGCTCGCGGAAGGTGACTTTCGGTTCCCAGCCGAGCTCCTGGCGCGCGCGCCGCGGATCGGAGATCAGCAGGTCCACTTCGGCCGGCCGGACGAGCTTGGGATCGATCACCACGAACTTCCGCCAGTCGAGGCCGACTTCGGAGAACGCGATCTCCAGGAACTCGCGCACGGTATGCGTCTCGCCCGTCCCGATGACGTAGTCGACCGGTTGCGCCTGCTGGAGCATCAGGTGCATGGCGCGGACGAAATCGCCCGTGAAGCCCCAGTCTCTCTGCGCGTCGAGATTTCCCAGGCGCAGCTCCTTCTGCTTCCCCGCCGCGATCCGCGCCGCCGCCAGCGTGATCTTGCGCGTCACGAATTCGGCACCGCGCCTGGGTGATTCGTGATTGAAGAGGATTCCCGAGACCGCGAAGATCCCGTACGACTCGCGAAAGTTCACCGTGATCCAGTGGCCATAGAGCTTCGCGACTCCGTAAGGGCTCCGCGGATGGAACTTGGTCGTCTCGTTCTGCGGAACCGTGTCGACCTTCCCAAACATCTCCGAAGAGGAGGCCTGATAGAAGCGGATTTTCGGATTGACGACGCGAATCGCTTCGAGGATTCGGGTCACTCCCAGCGCCGTGAACTCTCCCGTCAACACGGGCTGTGAGAAAGAGGCCGGCACGAAGGATTGCGCCGCGAGGTTGTAGATTTCGTCCGGCTTCGACTCGGCGATTGCGTTGATCAGCGAGTTCTGGTCGAGCAGGTCACCGTTCAAGAGCTCCACCCGGTCGGCCAAGTGCGCGATTCGATCCAGGTTGAGATTCGGACCGCTCGTCCGCCGCACCATGCCGAAAACCTTGTAATCGTGTTGGACGAGGTGCTCGGCCAGATACGAACCATCCTGTCCGCTGATGCCCGTGACGAACGCCGTTTTCATTTCCACTCCTGACAGATCGGGGCGGAATTTAGCACGTGAATCTCCGTCGCTTCCGCGGCGAGAGTCTCCCCTCTGGGAGACTACGCGCGCGACGATCCAACCGTCTACTGGAAGTAGCCGTTCACGTCGATGACGACATGGACGGAGCCGGCGGCCTGATCGCTGTGGACCAGGATCTCGCCGACGGGGCCCAAAGAGACCAGAGCGTTGTTCGCGCGCGTCTGTCCGGGTCGGTAGTTGACCATCGAGACGAGCGCAACCGGGCTGCCCCCGGGCGTGAGGCGCAGATCGCCGAGCGCGTCGGGCTGCGTGATGGTCACGTTGAGCGAGACCCCCCTCGCCGTCATCGGAATTCCGCACTGTCCGGCCAGCACGAACCCGCGCTCGGAGCCTGCCGGCAGGGCAGGGCCGCCGGAAATTCCGTTTGGACCGCGCGTATCGACGACCCGGCACGGAGTCACCGTGAAAAACTGAAGAGGACTCGGCGTCGGAGGTGGAGGCGGGCTCGGGTGCGTGAGAAGGTAGAGGCCGCCTCCGCCGGTTCCCAGATACAGCTCGCCCGCGAGGTCTTCGCCGAAGGTCTGAAGGCCGGGGAGCGTCGGAGTCAGGAGCTGGCCGTTGCCCCAAAGATTGCCGGAGCACTCGTCCCCGTAGACATAGACGCCGTAGAGACTCAGGTCCTGGGAGCCCCGGTACACG
>JBKPDV010000042.1:0-9848 GCA_046728075.1 Acidobacteriota bacterium
GTCGTCGGCAGCGTCAGATGTGTATAAGAGACAGGCCTAGCGCCGCCTGCGGAGCGTTGGCGCCGAGCGTCACAAACGTGCCGGCCGGCAGGGGGCAGGCCATGACGCCGGTCGGGCACGGAAACGCCGCGTCGCCCGGACCGAGCAGAGGGATCGTGTTCCCGCCCACGAGCACAGGCGTTCCCGTCGCGTCCGTGACGACCGGCTTGATCGTTGACACCAGCGGAAGCACACGTATGTCGGGCGTCCCAACGAAGACCCCCGTGCGGCCCGATGCCTTCAAGGCGGCTGCCACTGAGTTGTACTTGGCCGTGTAGGCCGGCAGCGGCGTCACCGTGACGCCATCCAAGAAAAGAGCCGCCCCGGCTGAATTGAGGAGGTCGTTGCCGATGATGCCGAGCGTGATGAAGGTCGGATTCAAGGACAGGGCCTGGTTCAACGCCGAGCCCTTGCCACGAAGAATCAGATCGGCAAATCCTCCGCCGTCGGTGAGCGTGTCGGAGACGTCCGCGATCTTGAAGCCCGGCACTGCAAGATTGTCGTAGGACCGGGCGAGAGTCAGGTTCGTCGGGGCGCCCGTCTTGGTCGAGATGGGACCGAACGTGACCGAAGGGACGATGGTCTTGAGTCCCGTGCAGGTCGGAATGCCCGGATCGGACACGGTCGGCTGCTGAAAGTCCGTGATTCCGAACTGGCGGGCGAGGATCGCAGGAGGGGCGAACTGCTGGTTGCGCTGCACCAGGCAACCGGCGGAGAAACCAGCGGCGTAGCTGTCTCCCAGGGCCACGTACTTGCTGAAGTTTGGAGTCTGGGCGGCTAGCGGCGCAGCGGCCAGAGCCGCGCAGAAGCCCATAAGCGTCGCGACGCGCGAAATCTGCGTTTTCATCGGTTTTACTCCTTAGAAAGAGAACCGGAAATCGAGGGCGAAGACGTTCGCCGACTCGCGGTAGACGCCGAAGAAATTGTCGTTATTGGGGCGTCCCTGCGTGTCGCGGTTTTTGAACTTGATGTAGACGTCCCCGATGTTGAAGCCCCACTTTTCCGAGTCGTAGCCGAAACCGAGCGTGAAGGCATCCCGAGTGTTATCGGCCAGGATCGGTCCCACGTCCGCCACCGGCTGCGGAGTCTTGTCGCGGTAGTAACCCGCACGCACCGCGTACTTCGAGAACTTCTTCTCCAGGCCGATGCGGTAGGCCCAGGAGTCGTCCCAGTTGGGGTGGCGGTCCAGATCGGGAATGACGGGATTCTCGAAGTTGATCAGAAGCTCGTTGAAGCGGCTCCACCTCGTCCAGTCCGCTTCCAGCGCCACCGTGAAGTCCGCTGGAAAGACGAAAGCGGCGCCCAGATTGACCGACTCGGGAAACTGAATCCTCGTGCTGACGTTCTGTTTGCCCTGCGGAAGCTGGGCCCCGACGACCGCGTCGAACTGCGCGTTGCCCGTCAGACGCTGCTGAAAGGTCGCACTTCCGTCGTAGTTGACCTTGATACTGCTCCGGTAGGCAGCTCCGATGGAGAACTGAGGCGCGGGCCGGTAGAGAATCCCCGCGTTCCAGCCCCAACCGGTGTTGTCCTGGAGCTCGGTGTTCAGCTTCACATGAGCGACGTCCACCGCCGAGTTGGTGAAGGGGTTGATCGCGGCCTGGTTCTTCTCGAGCATGACCTTGGAGAGCCTGTAGTCGGCTCCGGCGGCGATGGCGAGCTCCGGGATCAACTGGTACGAGAAGACGGGATTGATGTCCGCGGTCTGGATCACCGCGTTCTGCGAGACGAAGCGGCCGGAGAAGGTCTCGGCATTGTCCCAGCGGAAGCCGAGGCCGTAGGGAGCGTTGATGCCCAACCCGAAGTTGAACTCGGGCGTCAACGGGACGACCGCGTAAATCGTCGGGAGCACGAATGTCGTCTTGTGCTCATTCTCATGGTTCCCGATGCCGGGATACGGGTTGCCCCCGTCGAATTCCCCGGTGACTTTGGTGAGGAAGGAGCTTCCGATCTGCGTCTCGAAGTGTTTCTGCCACCCCAGCCCCGCGGGGTTGTAGAAGATCGCCGAGGGATCGTTGGCGATGGCGGTAAACGCCAGCCCCATGCCCGACGCGCGGGCCCCCTGCGTCATGATCTGGAAGCCGGAGGGAAAGGCGGGAAGCGGGACAAAGAACGCGACCCAGGCGAAAGCCAGGGCATAGCGGAAAAATCGGACCCGACGACCTCTTGTCACGGTTTTCTCCTCCGTTAAGGCGAGTTGTGCGAGCCGGTTCGGGGGCAATCTACGCCCCTCACGCTCGCACAGTCAACATACAATCCGGATAGGCCGTTTCCGCATGCATAACTTGGATTGACCGTGCCGCGCGAGAGCCAGACTCCCACCCAGGAAGGCGGCCGATCCTCGCCGGGCGCAGGCTCCGACAAGCCGCTGACGCGGGGGACGCTCCTCGGGGGCCGCTACCGGATCGAGGGTGTCCTCGGTCACGGCGGCATGGGAATCGTGTACCGCGCCCGGGACGTCAAGCTGGACCAGGACATCGCGTTGAAGCGGATCCGCCCCGATCGGGTCTCCCCGGAGCGACGGGAGACGCTCAAGCGAGAAATCATCCTCTCCCGCAAAGTCACGCACGAGAACGTCTGCCGTGTTTTTGACCTCGTCGAATTGAACGGCGAGGAGTTCGTCTCGATGGAATACCTGCCCGGGCGCACGCTCAAGGAGATCGAGGACGAAGAGAAGGTCCTTCCGCTCGGGCGCGGGCTCGCGATCGCCAAGAAGATCAACCGGGGACTTGCCGCCGCTCATCGCATCGGCATCCTGCACCGGGACCTGAAACCCGAGAACGTCATCGTCTCGGAAGACGAGACGCCGCGTCTGATGGACTTCGGCATCGCCGTCGAAACCCGTCTCTACAAGGGGGAGAAGGAGGACACCGTCCCGGGCACGCCGCAGTTTCTCGCGCCGGAGCTGCTGCGCGGGGATGCGCCCTCGGTGCGAACCGACATCTATGCCATGGGGGTGCTTCTCTACGAGATGTTCACTGGCCAGGTCCCTTTCGACGATCCCGATACGGCTCGGCTCGTCCGCAAAGTGATCTCCGAAGCACCGCCCAAGGCCGAGACGCTGCGGCCGGACCTTCCGCCGGAGCTGCTCGGGATCCTGGACCGGGCCATCGCCAAGGACCCCGCGGCGCGGTTCCTGGACGCCGACTCCCTGGCCGACGCCATCTCCGCGTTCGAAGGGAAGGTCCTCGACCGGGTCCTCGCCGAGGTGTCCGTGACGCGCGCCAAGATGGTCAAGCTGATGGTGATCCTCGAGGCGAACAAGGCGCTCGCCGCCACCTTCGACCCGACGGAGGTCCTCCGCATCATCCTGCGGACCGCGACATCGGAGACGGACGCCGAGCGCGGGACGATCTTTCTGCGCGAGCCCGGCAGCGACGAGCTGTCCAGCCAGATCCTGGAAGGGGGAGCCGTCGCGCCCATCCATCTTCCGGTCGGCCGCGGGATCGCCGGAACCGTCGCCAAGACCGGCGAGATCATCAACATCAGGGACGCCTACAAAGACTCGCGCTTCGATTCGCGCACCGACCTGACCTCGGGCTTTCGCACCCGGACGATCCTGGCCGCTCCCCTTCGCACTCCCAAGGGGGAGATCGTCGGAGTCGTCGAGGTTCTGAACAAGCGCAACCGCGTCTTCTCCAAGGAGGATGAGGAGTTCCTCGCGGAGGTGGGCACGCACTCCGCGCTCGCCGTCGAAAACGTTCGACTGCACGAAGCCGCCGTGGCGCTGGCGCGGCGCGACGGAGCGGCGTCGGTCCTGAAAAGTGCCCAGCAGTTTCTCGCTCCGAACGAGTGGCCGGAGACTCCGGGCTTCGAATCGGCGCCCTTGCGTTGGCGTTCGGAGGAATTGAATCTGGTCTCCTACGCGATTGCGGCTTCCAGCGGCCGGATCGCGTTCCTGCTGCTCGAGAGCGAGCTCTCCCCGGACGCTGCTTTCGGCACACTTCTCAAGGCCGGAAACGCCGGCAGGGCGGCGCTCTCCTCCGGTACCGCGGCGGAAGCCGTCGAGCATGCGCTCGCGGTCGATTCCGCCTGCTCGGCCAGCGCCGCGGTCTGGGAAAAGGAGCGCGTCGAGTTCGCCGCCGGAGGTCGCCGGGCGACCGTCCCCTATGTCCTCCGAGAAGGCCGCCCGGTCCCCTTTCCGCTGGCCGAGCGGAAGGAATTGAAGACCGCGCAATGTCCGACCGCAGCCGGGGACCTCCTCGTGCTCGTCTCGACCGGTCTGTCGCAGCTGCAGTTTCCCGGCAAGCCCGTTCCCGCCGAAAAGGCCGTGCAGCAGCTCGCCCGCGAGGCACAGGGCCAACCGCTCGCCGCCGCTTTCGCCCGAGTCGTTTCCGAGTGGAAGCGAGCGGGAGTCGGGCCGGGCGATCGGGACGTGCTCCTGCTCGCCGCTCGCCTTCAGTGAAGCGGCGGTTCGTCCTCGTCGACGTTTTCGGCGACCGGCCCTTCGCCGGCAACCCCCTGGCGGTCTTTCCCGAATCCGACGGCCTCTTCGACCCGACCCTGCAGGCGATTGCTCGTGAGATGGATCATCCCGCGACGGCCTTCCTGTTCTCTTCGAGAAGGCAGGGGGCTGCATTTGCTCTGCGGATCTTTTCTCGCGAACGGGAGATTCCCTTCGCCGGCCACCCGGCCCTGGGTGCCCACTTCGTTCACGCAACGGAGAGCCGACTGCCGTTGACACCGCCCGTGACGCGGGTCGCTCACGAGGGGCCGTCAGGGCTGTTCCAGGTCGAGCTGCAGGTGGAAGACGGCCGGATCGAGCTTCTCCGGTTGAGACAGCAGCCTCCGGAGATCTCGCGCAAGCTCGAGCCGGAAGAGGTCTCCCGCGTCGCGCGCGCGCTGGGGCTCTCCGAGGAGGACGTGCAGGCGACCAACCAGCCCGTGCGGATCGCTTCGACCGGACTGCCCGTCCTGATCGTGCCCGTGTCGACGCTCGACACCCTGGCGGAGGCGCGGCCGCGGTACGGAGATCTGCGCGAAATCACCGGAGGCCTCTCTTCCGGACTCGGGGAGGGAAAGGAGCCGACGATCGTCTACGCGTTTACCAAAGAGACCCGCGCTTCGCGCTCGGCCGCCCACGCACGCGCCTTCGACACCGTCGGGTCCGTCGAGATTCCCGGCGCGGGAGCCGCGGCCGGAGCCCTCGCGGCCTATCTCATTTCCCAGGCCGCCGTGCCGGTCGAGCCCGTCACCTCACTCGTGATCGAGCAAGGTCATTGCCTGTCGCGTCCCTCGACCATCTTCATCGAGGTGCGAATGAAGGGCCCGGAGATCGAGCACGTGACAATGGGCGGGAGGGTGATTCGGGTGGGAGAGGGAGCGCTGGAGGTTGAGGAGGAGTCGGTAGTCGGTAGTCGGTAGTCAGTAGTTGAGCAGAACTCCGCCGTCGTAGATCACCCTCTCCCCCTCGACCCGCGCGAAGACTGGAAGCTTGTGCGGGCGCGCTTCTTTCTCCGACAGGATGTCGATCACCTCCCAGCCTCGCACGATGAGCGCGTCGGCGATCAAGCTGCGGTGACAGCGCCACGGGAGCGCCTCGGCGCACATCACTGCCGCCCGTTTCTCGCGGGCCAGCGCCACCAACTTCTCGAGTCCGTCCCGGAACTCGGGCGTGTCCGCGAAGTCCGCGTAGCCGCGAAACGCCTCGACCCGCCAGGCCGTATGAGGGGAGTCGGGCCGCGCCTTCCGGCGGCCGCCCAGCTCCGGCATCCCCTCGTAGGCGATGTCCCGGGCCGGCAGGCTTTCCGCCAGACTGGCGGCGTTGAAGTGCGGCCATTTGCGCGAGGCCGGAAACCGGCGCACGTCGATAACAATCTGTATATTGTGAGCTTCGAGGATCGCTAGGAACTTGGCCAAAGCGTGGTTGGAATGGCCCAGGGTCCAGAGAGAGTTCAAAGTTCAAAGTTCAACGTTCAAGGTTGGGGTTCGAGGTCCGTTGACTTTGAACTTTGAACCTTGAACCTTGAACTACGTCAGCACCGCCACGGCAACAGCCCCCGGCCCCCCGTGCGCTCCCAGGGCGGGGCCGCACTCGACGATGAGAACGTCGGACTCGGGATACCGGTCCCGGATCTGCCGGGCCAGAGCGTCCGCCAGGCTCGAGGAGTCGCAATGCGCGACGCCGAAACGCCGCTCGCCGCCGTCGCCCGCCTCCGCCGCCTCGAAGAGCAGCTTCATCATCTTCTCCCGGGCGGCCTCGAAGCCGCGCGCCTTCGCGACGGGCACGGCCTTGCCTTCCTTCGAGATCGTCAGCACCGGGAGGATCCCGAGCAGCTTCGCCAGAAAGCCCCGTGTTGCCGAGACGCGGCCGCCCCGCACCAGATGCTCGAGCGTCGGGACGGCGACGAAGAGCCTCGTCCGATCCGAGCACTCCCGCGCCACACGGGCGACATCCTCCGCGCTCTTTCCCTCCGCGGCCGCCTCCGCTGTCGCGCGCACGATCAGGCCGAGCCCGACCGACACGTTGCGGCTGTCGACGTGCTCGATCGTGGTTTTCTCGATCGGACGCGCGCCTACGACCGCCGCCTGGTGCGTGCCCGAGACGTTGGCGGAGAGATGGACCGAAACGATGGAGCCCGCGTGCGTCGAGACGTTGCGATAGACCTGGGTGAAGTCCGCCGGCGGCGGCTGCGAGGTCTTGGGCGCGACGTCGGTCACCGCAAACCGGCCGTAGAACTCCGACGGGGTCAGCGTGACCTTGTCCAGATAATTCTCCGAGCCGAAGTAAACGCGGACGGGCACGACGCCGATGCCGAGGTCCTCGAGCATCGACGCGGGCAGATCACACGTCGAGTCGGTGACGATCCCGACCCGCTGTGCCCGGTTCTGATCGAAGCGCGTCTCGTGCTGGGCGCGCATATCCTCGACCTTCGTCTGCGCGACCTCGGCGAAGCGGCCCACGACCTCGAAAAGCTTCTCGGGCTCGTTGGTGTGCACGTGCAGACGCACTTTCGAGGCGCCGCCGGCGACGACGATGGAATCGCCCAGCAGGGCGGCCTGCCGGCGAAGCTCGTTGCGGTCGATCGCGTCCCCTTCCAGCAGGGCCTCGGTGCAGTACCGGAAGAGGATCGACTCGGGGGTCTTGTCGAAGATCGCCGCCTTCACGTCTTCGGGCGGCGCCTCCGGAATCGAGCGCCTCGCGGCCTCCCGCAGGTAGCGGACGATTCCCTCGATCAGGTAGACGAACGCCTGCGCTCCCGCGTCGACGACTCCGGCCTTCGCCAGGGCCTTCATCTGTTTCGGCGTGTTCTCCAGAGAGCGTCGCGCCTCCGCCAGCGACTCGGGCAACAGCTCGGCAAAGTCCTTCATCTCTTTCGCGCGCCGGGCCACGTAGCGGCTCCAGTCGCGGATGACGGTCAGGATGGTGCCTTCCACCGGCTTGGCGATGGCGGAATACGCGGAGTCCGACGCGCGCACGACCGCTTCGGCGAAATCGTCCGTCGTTACGCGAGGACGATCGGGCAGCCCCTCGGAAAAACCGCAGAAGAACTGCGCCAGGATAGCGCCGGAGTTCCCGCGCGCTCCTCCGACCGCCTCGTCCGCCAGGCGCCGCGACATCTCCCGCACGTGCCGCTGGCGGACGCGCGCGATGCCCGCGGCGATCTTCTGGAGCGTCGAGGCGACGTTGGTTCCCGTATCGCCGTCCGGCACGGGAAAGACGTTGATCTTGTTCAGGCCCTCGGCCCGGTCGGAAACGAAGCGGGCTCCCGCGATGACCGAGCGGGAAAGGCGCCGGCCGTCCAGGTATCCGACAGCGATCACGGCGTCGAGCGCAAAGAGAGACTCACGATTTCAAGGGCGCGGGAGCGATCTGGGGGGCGGGTTCCTTCTCGCGCGCTTCCTTGTATTCACCGGCCACGGCCGGAAGACGCTCCAGGTAGAGGAGAACCACGCCGCAGCTCATGCAGGCCCACGGATAGACCCGCTCCGCGCCCCAGTCGAAGAGACCGCTCTTCCAGGGCTTCTTCCAGAAGTAAGAGGTGCCGCCGGCGTTGGCGCTCCGGGAACGAAGCATCTCGCCGGAACAGAGCGGGCACTTGCGCTGGAAGTCGGGCATCTGAGGGGAAGAGGATACCGCAGGGCCGGAAGGCGACAGGCGAGAGGCGGAAGGCGAACTTGCTCGAAGAATCGCCTCCCGCCTACCGCCTTCCGCCTACCGACTCGTGCCCTAGGGCCGCCACCGCAAAATCAGATTCCTCGCGGCGCCGACTTCATCCACCCGCTTGACGGGCGTCGTGTGCGGGGCGTTCAAGAGAATCTGCGGATCTTCCCGGGCCTCACGCGCGATCTCGCGCATCGCGTGGATGAACGCGTCGAGCCCCGCCTTACCTTCCGTCTCCGTCGGCTCGATCATGAGGGCGCCGTGCACGATGAGCGGGAACGAAATGGTCGGCGGATGAAACCCGTAATCCATCAGCCGCTTGCCAATGTCCATGTTGTGGACCCCCCGCTCGACCTGCTTCTTGTCGGAAAGGACGACCTCGTGCAGGGTCGGCGCGTCGTACTTCAAGTGGTAGACATCGGAAAGACCGGCCCGGATGTAGTTGGCGTTGACGACCGCTCCGCGCGCGACCTCCCCGATGCGGTTTCCGTAAGTAGCGATATACGCGAGCGCCCGCACGAACATGCCGTAGTTGCCGAGAAACGTCCGGAGCCGGCCGATCGAGTGAGGGCGCGCGAAGTCGAGCGTATAGGTGCCGTCGGGCCGGCGCTCCACGGTCGGCCGGGGGAGAAACGGGACGAGCTTCTCGGTGACCGCGACGGGTCCCGAGCCCGGCCCTCCCCCGCCATGCGGCGTCGAGAAGGTCTTGTGGAGGTTCATGTGCATCACGTCGATGCCCATGAGCCCCGGCTTGGCGACTCCGACGAAGGAATTGAAGTTTGCGCCGTCGCAGTAGAGGTATCCCCCCTTGCGATGCACGATCCGAGCGATCTCGAGAATCTGGTCCTCGAAAATGCCGAGCGTGTTGGGCACGGTCAGCATCAGCGCGGCGACATCCTCGGTCATCGCCTCCTCGAGCACGTGCAGATCGAGAGTTCCGCGCGCGTTGGATTTCAACTCGTGCACCTTGTAGCCCGCGAAATGAGCGGAGGCCGGATTGGTGCCGTGGGCCGAGTCGGGGATCAGGACGGTCTTTCTCGGGTTCCCCTCCTTGGCGAGGGCGGCGCGGACCATCAGGATGCCGGCGAGCTCGCCCTGCGCGCCGGCCGAGGGCTGCAGCGTCACCCGGGAGAGGCCCGTCAGCTCGATCAGCATCTGCTCCAGGCGCCAGGCGAGCTCCAGCGTCCCCTGCGTCGTCTCCTCGGGAGCGAGAGGGTGGGCTGCCGCGAACCCGGGCAGGCGCGCCATTTCTTCGTTGATCCTGGGGTTGTGCTTCATCGTGCAGGACCCGAGGGGATAGAGGGCCTGGTCGATCGAGAAGTTCATCCGGGAGAGGCGCGTGAAGTGGCGCGCGACCTCCACCTCGGAAATCTCGGTCTCTCCCGCGATCTCGGTTCTCAACAGCGACGACGAAATTCCCAATGCTTCCGGGACGTCCAAGGGAGGCAGCGAATAGCCGACTTTCCCGGTCCCGGACCGCTCGAACACGAGAGGCTCGTGCCTCGGCTCGGGATGGAGCTGGTCTCCCAACACCTTTTTCTTCTCCTCGACTTCCACGCTCATCGGACTTCCTTCAGCGCGGCCGCGAGCCGATCCATTTCTTCTCGCGTGTTGAGCTCGGTCACGGCGACCAGGAACTGGTTGGCCGGACCTCCGTAGCGGGAGACCGGCACTCCCGCCAGAATCCCCTGTCGGGCGAGGTCGG
>JBKPDV010000043.1:0-7862 GCA_046728075.1 Acidobacteriota bacterium
CCCCCCGACCTTCCTCCCGTCTTTTCGACGAGCACGATCTCGCGAATCGTGATCGATCTGTCGAGCGCCTTGGTCATGTCGTAGAGGGCCAGGCAGGCGCCCGCAACCGCGGTCAGCGCTTCCATCTCGACCCCGGTCCGCGCGGCGGTCGAGGTTGTCGCCGTCACGATGACCTCGCGACTCCTGGCGTCGAGCTCGCAATCGACCGCGACCGAATCCAGGCCGATCGGGTGGGCCAGCGGGACGATCTCGGACGTTTTTTTCGCGGCCAGAATTCCCGCCAGGCGCGCCACGGCGAGCGCGTCCCCCTTCGACAGCGTCCCCCTGGCCAGCGCGTCGAACGCCTTTTCATTCATCCGCACGCGCCCGGTCGCGGTCGCGCGCCGTCGGGTCGTGGCTTTGGCTCCGACGTCGATCATCCGCGCGCGGCCCCGGGCATCGACGTGCAAAACGCTGCGCACGAGCGGCGCCACGGATCGCGGCCGGCGCGGGCGTTTCGGGCGCTTGGGCTCTTCGTCGCTCAACTCAGGCTCTCTCCCGGGCAGCTACGTATTCTTCCAGCGTATTGAGATTCTCGAAGGAGTTGCCGGAGGGATCGAACGGGCGCCATTCCGCTTCCTCGAGAATTTCCGCTCCCGCCTCCTGCGCCAGATCCTGAAGGGAAAGCTGCTCGCTGGCGATCCGTTGGAGAGCCAGAGTAAGAACAGCGCGCCTCCAGACCGCGGCGAGCGGTTGCAGGCGGCCCCCGGCGCGAGGAAGAAGGACGGAGGCCGTCATCTTCAGGCCGCGGCGGGCGATCTCGGCGATCAACGCCGGAGCGAGCACGGGCGTGTCGACCGCCAGCACGAAGAGATGATCCTCGACCTCTTCGAGCGCACGCGTCAGGCCGAAGATCGCTCCCTGGCGTGGAGTCGAATCGAGCAGGACACGCGCGCGCCCGAGTGCCGAGTCGGGCGATTCCTTGACGACGACGAACACTTCCGAAAAGAGCGGGGCCACCCGGACGATCTGGTGTTGAAGGAGCGTGCCCGAGCCGAACGGCAGCGAAGCCTTGGGCCGTCCCATCCGCCGGGACGCGCCTCCCGCGAGCACCGCTGCCGGAAACGGGAATCGCATCGCCGCGATGCTAGCATCGCGGGAACGAATGGCATCTGCACCCCCCGTCACCCCGTCTCCCCGTCCCCCCGTCCTGCCGTCGAAGTTGCTGACAGGGGGACGGGGGGACTGGGGGACGGGGGGATCCTTTGAAAGCGCGAAGTGATCTCCATCATCGTTCCGATCAAGAACGAGGCGCCGGAGGTGGCCGAACGCTTTCGCTCGCTCGCGGCAACGCGGGGCGTGGAGCTCCTGGTGGCGGACGCGGGAAGCTGCTCCGCGACGACGGAAGCGTTTCGCGCGATCGGGGCGCGGATCGTGGAAGGCCCCGGCCCTCGAGGGGCGCGGCTGGCCGGGGCGGCGAGGGAGGCCCGAGGCGAGGTTCTCTTTTTTCTGCACTCCGACTCGGAGCCACCGGTGAACGCGCTCGAGGCCGTCGAGAAGTCGCTGACCAACGGAGCGGTGGCTGGCTCGTTTTCGCTTGCTTATCGGGATGCGGACACTCGAATGCGGTGGATCGCCTGGTGGGCCAACCTCCGCTCGCGCCGTTTGGGTCTTCCGTTCGGGGATCAGGGCATCTTCTGCCGACGCGAGGCGTACGAGAAGGCCGGGGGATTCGCGCCGCTGCCGATTTGCGACGACGTAGACCTCGTCCGCCGGTTGAAGCGCGTCGGGCGGCTCACGATCCGGCCTGAAAAAACGGTGACTTCGCCGCGGCGGTATCGCCAGCGCGGCACGCTGCGCCAGGTCCTGCGCAACTGGAAGGTGCTCGCCGGCTACTTCTTCGGCGTCCGGTCGGATAAGTTGGAGCGCTGGTACAACGGAAAGTAGTACCGACTGACGCCTTCAACCTCCCGTCCCCCCGTCACCCAGTGCCCCTGTCCGAGACTCGGACGGGGGGACTGGGGGACTGGGTGACTGGGTGAATTGATCGCGGTTCCTTCCCTCGCTCAGAGAACAGGCGCTTCAAGCCTCGATAGAGCCACGACATCAGCAAAAGGCCCAGCGCGAGGACCGCGAGCCCGGCCGCGAGGGCGATCGCCGGGTGACGCAGGACGAGCCAGATCAGGAGCGCCAGCAGCAGGTCCTCGGACAGGGAGGCGGCCCAATTCGTAAAGGGCTCCGGACTCGCATTGAGCGACAGCCGCGTGCTCGCCTTCAGGCCGTGAGCGGAGAGCGCGATCGTTCCGCAGAGCAGGGCCGCTATGGTCCGCCACGGCTCGGCGACGTCGGAGAGTGCGGCGAAACCGAGCACGCCGGCGGCCGGGATGCGGATGAATGTGTGGATGGCGTCCCAGATCGTGTCGACAACGGGAATCTTGTCCGCCAGAAACTCCACTACGAAGAGAACTGTGGCGACGACCAGGACCGGCGTCTGCGCAAGGACCTCGAGACGGCCCGGCAGATGGAGCGCTCCGACCCGATGGAGAAACCCGAGAGCGGCGACGGTTCCGTAGAGCCGGAGCCCGGAGGCCACGGCGGTCCCCGACGCGAACCCGAGCTGTGCAAGCCAGTCCGAAGGCATGACTCTTTTCGAACGCGCCCCGAAGAAGTCTACAGCCGGAGGAGCGACCGCCCGAGGTCGAGTAAGAGAGCGGCTTCCGGCTTACGATGAATCCTTCCGCCCATGCTATGGTCCGCACAGCATCGTCGCACAGCAATGCCCGCTGTCGAACTCTTCGAATCGCGAGCGGATCAAAAGGAGGGATTCATGACCATTCTCTGGACCATCGTCATCGGTCTCGTTGCGGGCGCTCTGGCCAAGCTGATCGTGCCGGGCCGAGACGGCGGCGGCATCCTCATGACGATCATCCTCGGCATCGCGGGGGCGCTCCTGGCAACCTTCCTCGGAAAAGCGGTGGGCTGGTACGAACCGGGGCAGTCCGCGGGATTCATCGGGGCGACCATCGGGGCGATCCTCGTCCTGGTCGTCTACCACCTCTTCCGGAGGTCTGCGGCTAGGGCTGCCTAGTCCCGCTCATCACCCCGTCCCCCCGTCCCCCCGTCACCCCGTCCCCCCTGTCTGAGACTCGGACTGGGGGACTGGGTGACGGGGGGAATTGATCGCCCTACTTCTCCCCGCTCAGAATCACCGGCATCCCGCCCTTGGTGTTTCCGATCATGACGATCTTGGAGTTTGGCGACAGGGCGAGCTTCTCGGTCGCTTCGATTCCCTTCCACTCGAGGACCGGAGCGCTGAGCCCCACGGCGAGGATCTTCTGGGAGTCGGAAATTCCCTGGGCCTCGATCCGTTTGCGGTTTGCCTCCTGCTCTTCCTTCTGAAGCACGAACTTCATCTGCTCGGCCTCCTGCTCGCGCTTCAACTTTTCCTGGATCGCGTTGGCCACGATCGCCGGCAGGCCGATTTTGCGCAGCAGAACCGCCTCTCCGATGATTCCGCGGGGCAGGGACATCTTGGAGAAGAGCTCGAAGGTCTCCCGCGCGATCTTGTCCCGTTCCGCGGAGTAGAGTGCCTTCGCCTCGTAGGTCGCCGTGATCTCGCGGATGGCGGAGCGGATCTGGGGCACGACCGCGATCTCGGCGTAGTTGGGTCCGATCGTCCGATAGATGTCCGGAGCCTTTGCGGGATCGAGTCGGAAGAGGAGCGACCCCTCCAGGTCCATCGTCAATCCTTCCTTGGACGGGACCTCGGCCGTCTCCTTGAGCTCCTGCGTCTTGATCGACATCTTGACGACCCGCGTGAAGGGAAGAACGAAGTGAACACCGGCCGGGATAACGCTCGACGAAACGTTGCCGAAAAAATCCTTCACGCCTACGTGACCCGCCGGGATCACGGTGATCGGACTTCCGATCAAAAGCAGGATGACGATCGCGAGGCCGATGATGAGGTAACGCGTCCGCCCTCCTCCGAGCGGCGGACCCGGGATCTCGAGCAGACGAGCCATGATGCCTCCTTTGAGAGAGGAGGAGTCTACGGCCATCACCCTATCCCCCCGTCGCCCCGTCTCCCCGTCCGAGACTCAGACGGGGGGACAGCGGGACGGGGGGACGGGGAGATGAGAGCCTTCAGACCATCTTGAGGAGATGCCCCATCTTGTTCTTCTTGGCCTCGAGGTATTTGCGGGAGCGATCGGTGGGGCCGATCTCGAGGGGGACCCGTTCGACGATTTCCAGGCCGTAGCCGCCGATGGCGACGTATTTCGAGGGATTGTTCGTCATCAGGCGCATGCGCCGCACGCCGAGGTCGCGGAGGATCTGGGAGCCGACTCCGTAATTGCGGATGTCGGGCGGAAAGCCGAGCTTCTCGTTCGCGGACACGGTGTCGTGCCCTTCGTCCTGCAGCTCGTAGGCCTTGAGCTTGTTGAGAAGCCCGATGCCTCTGCCCTCCTGGAGCAGGTAGAGGAAGACGCCGGCGCCCGCCTCGACGATCTTCTCCATCGCGAGGGCGAGCTGCGCTCCGCAGTCGCAGCGGGAAGAGCCGAAGACGTCTCCGGTCAGGCACTGCGAGTGGACGCGGACCAGGACCGGCTCCCCCTCGCGGATCTCACCGTGCACGAGGGCGAGGTGCTCCTCGTGGGTCACATCGCTGCGATAGGCGTAGACGTGGAACTCGCCGAAGCGGGTCGGAAGATGCGGCGCCGCGATGCGCTGGACGAGCCTCTCGGTCTTCATGCGGTGGCGGATCAGGTCCGCGACCGTGACGAGCACGAGACCATGGCGTTCGCAGAACTTCGTCAGGTCCGGCACGCGCGCCATCGTGCCGTCCTCGTTCATGACCTCGCAGAGGACGGCCGCCGGATGAAGTCCCGCGATCCGCGCGAGGTCGACGGACGCCTCCGTCTGGCCGGCGCGCTTCAGGACGCCGCCGGCCGCGGCGCGCAGCGGGAACATGTGGCCGGGGCGCAGCAGGTCCGACGGCTTCGTCTTCGGATCGACCGCCGCGAGCACCGTGGCCGCCCGGTCGGCCGCGGAGATCCCGGTCGTCGTGCGGCCGCGCGCCTCGATCGAGACGGTGAAAGCGGTTCCGAAGTTGGAGGTGTTGTCCTCGACCATCATCGGGAGCCCGAGCTCGTCGCACCGCTCCCCCGTCAAAGCCAGGCAGATCAGCCCGCGCCCCTCGCGCGCCATGAAATTGACCTTCTCCGGCGTGGCCTTCTCGGCGGCCAGAACGAGGTCGCCTTCGTTCTCCCGGTCCTCGTCGTCCACGACCACGACGAAGTGGCCCTGCTGGAGCTCGGCCACGGCGCGCTCGACGGTGGCGAAGGGGGTGTCGCTCATGCTGGCAATTGTCTCACGCGGGCGAACGGCGAAGGGCGAATGGCGAACGGCGCCCGAAGAAGTCGTAGATGAACCCAGGGTCCCTGTCGGCTTCCGCCCTTCGCCCTACGCCTTTCGCCTTTCGCCTGCCGTCAGTAGACGGCCGGCTCCTCGTAGGTCGCGAAGACCTCGCGCATGACGTCGGAGATTTCGCCGACGGTCGCGTAGGTCTTGACGGCGTCGATGAGCGCCGGCATCACGTTCTTCCCGCCGGCGCAGGTCTGCCGCAAGGTGGCGAGGGCGGAGGTCACGGCTTTCCCGTCGCGGGTCCGGCGCAGCTCCGCGAGGGCCTTCTTCTGCTGCTCTTCGACCGACTCGTCGATGTAGAGGATCTCCAGCGGATGCTCCTCGGCGTCGATGAAGTCGTTGACGCCGACCACGATCTTGCGCTTCTCGTCCAGGGCGCGCTGGTAGGCGTAGGCCGCGTCCATGATCTCTCTTTGCGGGAAGCCGGCCTCGATCGCCTCGACCATTCCCCCGAGGGCGTCGATCCTGCGGAAGTAGTCGAAGCATCCGCGCTCCATCTGCGTCGTCAGCTCCTCGACGAAGTACGACCCGCCGAGCGGATCGATCGTGTTCGCCACGCCCGATTCGTGCGCCAGGATCTGCTGAGTCCGCAGCGCGAGCTTGACGGCAAAGTCGCTCGGCAGTGCGAGCGTCTCGTCGAGCGAGTTGGTGTGGAGAGAGTTGGTCCCTCCGAGAACTCCCGCGAGCGCCTGGATCGCCGTCCGCACGACGTTGTTGTAGGGCTGCTGGGCGGTCAGCGAGCATCCCGCCGTCTGCGTGTGGAAGCGGCACATCCAGGAGCGCGGGTCCTTGGCTCCGAAACGCTCGCGCATGGTCTTGGCCCACACCCGTCGGGCCGCCCGGAATTTGGCGATCTCCTCGAAGAAATCGTTGTGCGAATTGAAGAAGAACGAGAGGCGCGGCGCGAACTCATCGACGGCGAGGCCGGCCTCGATACCATATTTGACATATTCGACGCCGTCGCGCAGCGTAAACGCCAGCTCCTGCAGAGCCGTCGATCCCGCCTCGCGGATGTGGTACCCGGAAATCGAGATGGTGTTCCACTTCGGCACCTGCGCCGCGCAGAACGCGAACTGATCGGTGACGAGGCGCATCGAGGGGCGCGGCGGGAAGATGTATTCCTTCTGGGCGATGTACTCCTTCAGGATGTCATTCTGAAGCGTGCCACCCACCTGGCTCCAGGGAGTGCCGTGCTTCTCGGCGACGGCGAGGTACATCGCGAGAGCGATCGGCGCCGTTGAGTTGATCGTCATCGAGGTCGTCACGAGCCCCAGATCGATTCCGTCGAAGAGGATTTCCATGTCGGCGAGCGAATCGATCGCGACGCCGCACTTTCCGACCTCGCCGCGAGACATGTGGTGGTCCGAGTCGTAGCCGTAGAGCGTCGGGAGATGGAAAGCCGTCGAGAGGCCGGTCTGCCCGCGATCGAGCAGATAGTGGAAGCGCTGATTGGTCTGTTTGGCCGTTCCATAGCCGGCGAACTGGCGCATCGTCCAGATCTTTCCGCGGTAGCCCGTGGGATGGACGCCGCGGGTGTAGGGGAACTCGCCCGGCCACCCGAGGTCCCGGTCCGGGTCGAAGCCGGCCAGTGAATCGGGGCCGGCGAGAGGATTGACCTGCGCCCCGGAGACCGTGGTGAAGTCCGCCTTCCGGGTCGACTTGCGTTCGAAGTCCTCGCCGGCCTTTTTTTCCCACCTCTCGCGGCCCCGGCGAGTCTCGAGCGGGACTGTTGGATCAGGCGGATCGGGATCTTTTTCAGGGGCCATGGGGTCTCCTCCAGAGGAACAGGATAGCGATTTCATTAATTCTTGGCGAATGGGGCACGAAAGCTGCAAAAAGGCCGCTCAGGAGGAACGGTGGCGATGAGAAAACGACTCTTGGGGCTTCTGTCAGTCCTCGTGTGCGCGGCGCTCGCGATGGCCTGCGCGGAATCGGATGCCGACATCACCGAGAAAATCAAGTCGGAGATCTCCACGGATCGGACCATCACGAACGCTTCGAAAATCGATGTCTCGACTCACGGACACGTTGTGACCCTGTCGGGCACGGCCGAGACCCCGATCGCGAAGGATCGGGCCCTCACGCTCGCGCGCACGACAGATGGGGTGAAACGGGTCGTGGACAATCTGACCGTGGCGACCGCGGCTCCGGCCGCGGCGGCCGCGGCGCAGCCCCCGGCTTCCGCCGGGCTGGACGACGCCGCGATCACCACGGCGGTCCGCGCAAAGCTCGCCGCGGACGGAAAGGTGCCCGCCGACTCGATCGACGTCGACACGAAGGCCGGAGTCGTGACGCTGAAAGGCACGGTCAAGAGCGAGCAGGAAAAACAGGAAGTCCTGCAGGTCGCCAGGGACACGCAGGGCGTGGTGAAGGTGGAGGACCTGTTAACGGTGAAGGCGAGCTGACAGCTGAAGCTGACAGTCGGGGCCCGGTACTCTTACTGTCGACTGTCGACTCTTGAC
>JBKPDV010000044.1:0-13980 GCA_046728075.1 Acidobacteriota bacterium
TGTCCTCTCACCGTACGGGTCGGTCCAACCGCTCTCTCAGACTAAACGCGTCCGCGCGCTCTGCATATGATTCATTCGCATCAAGGGGCGCGCGGCGAGAGCGGCGACCTTGGCGCTGGAGGTTGCTCTGTCGAGCAAGACTGACTCTTCTGCCGCGACCCTCTATCCTGCCCACGAGGAACGGGACGTCGTTCTTCGCTCGGGCTCGACGCTTCGCCTGCGCCCGATCCGTCCAGGGGATGCACCGGCGCTGCTCGCCTTCTACAAGCGGCTGTCTCCCGACAGTCTCTACTTCCGCTTCTTCTCGGCCGCTGCCGTGGATGTCGCGAAAACCGAGAGTTTTTGCCGCATCGACTACGACAGCGTCTTTGCGCTCGTCGGCGAGGCGGCGGGCCGCATCGTAGCGATCGCTCACTACTTTCGCTTTCCCGATCATCCCGAACGCGCCGAGGTCGCCTTCACGGTGGAAGACGCGCTGCAGGGGCAGGGCGTCGGCACGCGGCTGCTCGAGCGGCTGGCCGACATCGCGCGGGAACATGGAATCTCGGTCTTCGAAGCGGAGGTGCTGGGCCACAACCGCCGGATGATCGACGTTTTCCACCATTGCGGCTTCGACACGACACAGCGCCGCATCGAGGGGGACGTGGAGAAGGTCGTCCTCGCAATCACACCGACCGACGCGTACGCGCAACGCGCCGCCGAGAGGTCCGAGCGCGCGGCGGCCGCCTCCATGAAGCTTCTGTTCGAGCCCCGCGTCGTCGCGGTCATTGGCGCCAGCCGCGAACGCGGGAAAATCGGCGCCGAAGTCCTCTACAACCTGATCTCCAATGGCTTTACGGGAAAAGTCGTGCCCATCAATCCGAATGCTCGAGAGATCCTGGGGATCGAGTGCTTTCCCCGCCTGGCCGAAGTGCCGGGCGAAGTCGATCTCGCGGTGATCACGGTGCCGGCCGAGAAGGTCGGGGCCGCCGTGGACGACTGCGTCGCCAAAGCGGTCAAGGCGATCATCGTGATCACGGCCGGCTTCTCCGAGATGGGCGAGGAGGGCCGGCGCCGCGAAGCGGCTCTGGTCGAGAAAATCCGCGCCGCCGGCATCCGGATGGTCGGCCCCAACTGCATGGGCCTGGTCAACACGGATCCCGACGTCCGCCTGGACGCCTCTTTCGGCCCGATCTACCCGCCCGCCGGACGGGTCGCGCTCTCCTCGCAAAGCGGCGCTCTCGGGCTCGCGCTGCTCGACTACGCAGCAAAGCTGAACCTGGGCATTTCGACGTTCGTCTCCGTCGGGAACAAGGCGGACGTCTCCGGCAACGACCTGATTCAGTACTGGTCGGAGGATCCGCGCACCGATGTCATCCTTCTTTACCTCGAGAGTTTCGGAAACCCGGTGCGGTTCTCCCGGATCGCGCGCCGCGTGGCGCGAAAGAAGCCGATCGTCGCCGTCAAGGCGGGGCGGTCCAAAGCGGGCTCGCGTGCCGCCTCCTCGCACACGGGAGCGCTGGCAGAGTCCGACCAGGTCGTGGACGCCCTCTTCCGCCAGGCAGGCGTCATCCGAACGGGAACTCTGGAAGAGCTTTTCGACGTCGCGACGTTTCTCTCGCATCAACCTCTTCCGCGCGGCCGGCGCGTCGGCATCCTGACCAACGCCGGCGGCCCGGGGATCCTCGCGGCAGACGCCTGCGCCGCGCAAGGACTCGAGCTGCCGCCGCTCTCGACTTCCACGGTCGCCGAGCTCCGCGCATTCCTCCCGGCGGCGGCAGGACTCGGCAACCCTGTGGACATGCTCGCCTCGGCGCCGCCGGAGAATTACCGGAAGGCTTTGAAGATTCTTCTCGCCGAAGAGCAGATCGACAGCGTTCTGGTGATCTTCATTCCGCCGATCGCGACGGATCCCGAGGCGGTCGCCTCAGCCATCGTGGAGGGCGCCAGAGGCTCGCGAAAACCGGTTCTCGGGACGTTCATGAGCGCCAAGGGAACGCCTCCCGGGCTCGCGACGATCCCGTGTTATCCGTTTCCGGAGTCCGCAGCGATCGCGCTCGCGCGCGCGACCTCCTATGGAGAGTGGCGAGGCGAGCCGCCCGGAAAGATTCCGATCTTGAGCGGCCTGGACTTGGACCGCGCGCGGGAGATCGTCGAAGGCGCGCTCGCGCGAGGAGGCGGCTGGCTCGGTCCTGTGCAAGCGCAGGAGCTTCTGTCGGCGTTCGGCATTTCCGTCGCCCGGATGAGGCTCGCCCACGACGAGGAGCAAGCGGTCGCCGCCGCGCGCGAGATCGGTTATCCGGTGGCTGTCAAGGCTGTCGGACCGATGATTCTCCATAAGACTGAGGTCGGCGGCATCCGGCTCGGCCTCGAGAACGACGCGGCCACCCGCGCCGCCTGCGAGGATCTGAAGACGCGTCTCCAGACCGATCTCACCGATTTTCTGGTGCAGGAGATGGTGCCCGGCGGGGTCGAAGTCTTGGTCGGCGTGACACACGATCCGACGTTTGGCCCGGTCGTCGTCTACGGCAGCGGGGGGACTCTCGTCGAGCTCCTGGGGGACGTGGCTTTTCGGCTGCACCCGCTTACCGACGCCGACGTCGCGGCGATGTTGAACGAGGTCAAGGGCACGGCGCTTCTGCGAGGCTACCGCGGTGTTCCGCGGGCCGACGAAGCGGCCCTGCGGGATCTGCTGCTCCGCGTCTCGGCGCTCGTGGAGCACTGCCCCGAGGTGGCCGAGATGGACTTGAATCCGGTCAAGGTCCTGAGCAACGGAGCTCGGTCAGTGGACGCGCGCATCCGCATCGGGCGCAGGCCTGTCCTTCCGCCTTCGCGAAGGATCGCTTACTGAGCTCGGTTGCCCTGCGGAGGGTGAGTCCTCAGGGGGACCGACCGTCTCGGAATCGAGCGCCGCGACCGCGCGCCCATAGGTCTCATCCACTTCCGAATGGCTGTTTCCGAAGGCGGTGAGACCCACCTTTCCGTATCGCGAGAGCGCTCCGATCATGTGGAAGAGGACGCCCGATTCGGTCGCGGGGTCGTAGTGCAGTCGGTGGGCCGTCATAATGTCGATCAGGTCCTCGGGACACAGTCCGCGGTAACGCTCGGACTTCAGGTTGTCGGTCGAGGCGTAGTACTTGGGCAGGCCACGCGCGGAGTGGAAGTGCCCGGTCCCGAGATCGAGCGCGCCGCCGGTCAGAAACTGAAGAGCGAGGAAAGGATGCGTCGTGCCGCCCATCCGCAGATTGATCTCGAGCGCGTAGGTTTCCCAGTCGGCTCCTCCGGAAGGCCGTCGCGCAAGGAAATCGATTCCGAAGCGACTCACCACGCCCTCGCGAGCAAGGACGTGTCCGACACGTATCGCCTCCTGCTGGATCCGAACCCGATACGCGTCATCTGCCGGAAAACGGCATCCCAGATAAACCTGGCCGGTCGGCCCTCCCAGAATCTGATCGTGGGTCGAAAGCAGGACGGGCTCGCCATGAGGATCGATTCGGAGCTGAGCGCTCGGTGAGCGGATTTCCTCGCCTTCCAGCAACTCCTCGACGATGCCTCCCATCCGCTCGAATTTCTCCAGGAAAGAGAAGGGTGTCTCTTCCGTCACGGAGAGTCGGAGATGCCCGAGCGCGGCATCCAGAGCCGCGAGCGAGAGCTCCGGCGGGAACTCGAAGATCGCGTTTCCCTCTCCCGAAAAGCTCTCCTCCAACTTGACGACGGCGCGCCGGACACCTGGGCGCTCGCGCTTGAGGGCAGCAAGCGCTTCCAGAAGGTCTGAGCGCGATCGAAGGTCTTCGAAGCCGGTGGGAAGGTTGATCCCGGCGCTCCGGAAGACCCTCCGACTTCCCGATTTCGTTCCCAGGTGGTGAAGGGAAGGATCGACGCCGTTCAAAGGGATCCCGAGCAGCACCGCGAGCCTCCGCTCGAGCGGGCTCGAGGAGAAGACCGTCAGGAATGCGCGGCCCGGATCGGGAATGGACTGCCGAATTCGCTCGATCAGCCGGGGCCTCTCGAGAATCTTCTCCGTCAGAGGACGCGGCGAGTCGTCGTGCACGCAAAAGAGAGACAGCCGCGCCCGGGCATGGCTCGCCGGGATGCCGGCCAGCAGCTGCAGGTAGTACTCGAGAATCAGCGGGTGCACCGGCTGCGACGTGACATAGACCATCCGCGCCTGCGGGTTTCGCAGCCGAATCAGGAGGAAAAGGAGGCGCTCCTCGTAGAAGCTCGCTCCTTCCAGCTTCACAAGCTCGCGGGCGTCGAGCGTCATCGACGGAACGACGACGGAGGTGTACGACTCTTCCCCGCGCGCCGTCAGAGCGTTCCAGAGCTGTGTGAGCCGCGGCTTCAGCTTCTCGAACTCCGCTATCTCTCTCGCAGCCGCGGACGAGTGCGCCGGCGAAGTCAATCGCCGAGCCCGGTGAGGACGGACTTGCATGGAGTCTCTCAAGTCAGGCAAGAGAGAAAGAGTGTGTTCCCACCATTGGAGGGCCAGTCTACGCCCGCGAGGCGGACGAGCTCTCTGATGAATCTGGATCAGAAGCAGGCGGCAGCCGAATCTGCACCTGTTACCGGCTTCGGGACGAAGCGGCCTGGCTTTCCTGCGACAGGGTGAGTCGGACTTCCCGGGCGATCTCGAGATCCTCGCGCGCGGCGATGACGACGGTTCGCACGGAAGCCCCTGTATGGCTGATGTCCCGGTCGCCGGTCGATTCGTTGGCGGCGGGTTCGATTCGAACGCCGAGAAAAGCGAGCCCGTCGGTGGCGATCCGCCGAACCTCCGAAGAGTTCTCGCCGACTCCTCCCGTGAAGACGACGGCGTCGAGGCCGTTCATCGCGGCCGCCATCGAGGCGATCGACGCGCGGAGCCTGTGGATGTAGACATCGAGGGCCACGCTCGCGTCCGAGTCTCCGCCCCGCGCCGCGGCGAGAACTTCCCGCATGTCTGATTTTCCGCAGAGCCCGAAGAGTCCCGAACGCCGCTCGAGGATTTCGAGGAGATCGGATGCGGCCATCCCTCTTCGATCGACCAGCCAGAGGAGAAGGCCGGGATCGATCGACCCGCTGCGCGTCGCCATGACCAGACCTTCGAGGGGAGTAAAGCCCATGGTCGTGTCCACCGATCGGCCCGCGGCGACTGCCGCGAGCGAAGCGCCGGAGCCCAGATGACATGTGACGATCCGTAATTTCTCGAGCGGACGTTCGAGCAGCTCGGCGCAGCGCCGCGAGGCATAGGAGTGGGACAAGCCGTGAAACCCGAATCGGCGAAGGCCGAAGCGTTTGCGCAGATCGCGCGGCAGGGCGTAGATGGCCGCGGCGGCGGGCAGCGACGCGTGAAAGGCCGTGTCAAAACAAGCCACTTCGGGAACGCCGGAAAGGAGTCGACCGAGGTTTCTCGCGACGGCAAGCGCTGTCGACTGGTGGAGCGGTGCGAGGTCCGCGAGCGACTCGAGGCGCTCGAACACCGTCGGATCGAGAAGAACCGGTTTCGAGAAGAGATTGCCCCCGTGCACGACACGATGGCCGACCGCGTCCAGGGCGCCGGCCTCGGAAATGAATCGGACGAGCTCTTTCTCATCGGGCGCGCCGCCGGCGGTCGTCTCGAGATCCCGCGACGCGAGAAGGCGGTCCTCCCCGTCGAGAACCCGGAGCTTGACGCTGCTCGATCCGGCATTGACGACCAGGATCCGGCCGGGGCCGGTCATCCGCGCCAGCTCCAGTCCCGAATCTCCGGCGAGTCCTCGCCGTGCTCCCGTGTGTAAGCGCGCGCTCCCATCCGCTGGTCCTCCATGAGCTGCCGCACGTGGGCGGCCTTCGCGGCGAGCCCCGGCACGCGATCGATGACGTCCATCACGAGGTGAAACCGATCGAGGTCGTTCAACATCACCATGTCGAACGGCGTCGTCGTGGTGCCCTCTTCCTTGTAGCCGCGCACGTGAAGATTGTCGTGGTTCGTCCGCCGATAGGTCAGGCGATGGATGAGCCATGGATAGCCGTGGTAGGCGAAGACGACCGGCTTGTCGGTCGTGAAGAGCATGTCGAATTCGGCGTCGGGCAGACCGTGCGGGTGCTCGCTCGGCGGCTGAAGGCGCATGAGGTCCACCACATTGACCACGCGCACCTTCAGGTCGGGAAGATGTCGCCGGATCAGGTCCACGGCCGCGAGCGTCTCGAGGGCCGGCACGTCTCCGGCACAGGCCAGCACGACGTCCGGCTCGCCCGGGGCGTCGTTGCAAGCGAAATCCCAGAGGCCGATCCCTCGCTCGCAATGCCGCACCGCCTCGTCGATCGAGAGATAGTTCGGCGCCGGCTGCTTTCCCGCCACGATGACGTTGACGTAGTGCCGGCTGCGCAGGCAGTGGTCGGCCGTCGACAGAAGGCAGTTCGCGTCGGGCGGCAGATACACGCGGATGACTTCGGCTTTCTTGTTGACGACATGATCGATGAAGCCCGGATCCTGATGAGAGAAACCGTTGTGGTCCTGTCGCCAGACGTGTGAGGTCAGCAGGTAGTTGAGCGACGCGATCGGGCGCCGCCACGGGATCCTTCGGGTGACCTTCAGCCATTTGGCGTGCTGATTGAACATCGAGTCGATGATGTGGATGAAGGCCTCGTAGCAGTTGAAAAGGCCGTGGCGTCCCGTCAGGAGATAGCCCTCGAGCCATCCCTGGCAGAGGTGCTCGGAGAGGATCTCCAGGACCCGGCCGTCGGGAGAGAGATGGTCGTCGGTCGGAATCCTTTGCGCGACCCAGGCTCGGTCGGTCGCGTCGAAGACGTCCGAGAGGCGATTGGACGCGGTCTCGTCGGGGCCGAACAGCCGGAAGTTCTTCGGGTTAGCCCGAATGACGTCGCGCAGGAACTGCCCCAGTACGCGGGTGGCCTCGGCGGTCGAGCCTCCCGGCCGCGGGACCTCGACCGCGTACTCGCGGAAATCGGGCAGCACGAGGTCTCGCAACAAAGCGCCGCCGTTCGCGTGAGGGTTCGCGCTCATCCGGCGGTCGCCGCGAGGAGTCTGCGCTCGCAATTCCGCAATCGGAGCCCCGTCTTTCCCGAAGAGCTCTTCGGGCCGATAGCCGCGCATCCAGGCTTCGAGCATCGCGAGATGCTTCGGGTTGTCCCGGACGGCGGTCAGGGGAACCTGATGAGCCCGATACGTCCCTTCGACGGGCAGGCCGTCCACTTCCTTTGGCCCCGTCCACCCTTTGGGCGTTTTCAAGACGATCATCGGCCAGGCGAAACGGTCCGCGGTCTTTCCCGCGCGCGCGAGTCCCTGAATCCGCGCGATCTCGTCCAGCACGGCGTCGAGGGTGGCCGCCATCTGCTCGTGCATCGCGAAGGGCTCGCGTCCTTCCACGAACCAGGGTCGGTACCCGTATCCGACCAGCAGCGACTCGAGCTCCGCTTGCGGGACGCGCGCGAGCACGGCCGGATTCGCGATCTTGTATCCGTTCAAGTGCAGGATCGGAAGCACCGCTCCGTCGCGCGCCGGGTTCAAGAACTTGTTGGAATGCCAGCTGGCGGCGAGCGGCCCCGTTTCCGCTTCCCCGTCCCCAAGGACGGCGCAGACGAGCAGATTCGGATTGTCGAACGAGGCGCCATACGCGTGGGCCAGCGAATAGCCGAGCTCTCCTCCCTCGTGAATCGAGCCGGGAACCTCGGGCGCGACGTGGCTGGGAACGCCGCCCGGAAAGGAAAACTGGCGAAAGAGCTTCTGCATGCCGCGGGCGTCGAGAGGAATGTCCGTGCGGAGCTCGCTGTACGTCCCTTCCAGCCAGGCATTGGCGAACAGCGCCGGGCCTCCGTGGCCGGGACCGATGACGTACATCGCATCGAGGTCGCGCAGACGGATCTCGCGATTCATGTGAGCGTAGATGAAGTTCAACCCGGGCGCCGTCCCCCAGTGGCCGAGGAGCCGGGGTTTCACGTGCTCGGCCCGGAGCGGCTCTCTCAAGAGCGGGTTGTCCAGCAGGTAGATCTGCCCGACGGAAAGGTAGTTGGCCGCCCGCCAATAGGCATCGATCGCCTGCGCCTCCTGCGGAGAAAGCGTGGCTTGTGAGGTGGGTTTCGTCATGGCGGCTTGCTCCCCGGTCATGCTATCGCTACGAAACGCAGCGGGAACGCCGGGAACGCGCGAGAACGCCGGGAAGTAAACGACGAACTGGCGAAGTGAGAAGTGAGCGGCGTGCCTTTTCCTACTTCTCCCGTTCCAACCTTACTTCACCCGTTTCCGTTGTGTTCCCGCTGCGTTCACGCTCCGTTGTCTTGCGGAGGGCGAGAAAAGCGCCGTGAACGCCCGAAGCGCTTAAAAGTAGCTCGGTGGCTACAGGGGAGGGCTATCGTGCGCGTCGAACGACTCGAGCTCGCTCGTCCATTCGGAGGCCGCACGGCTCTGCAGGAGCCGCACACAGCGGTTCCAGCGCAGGATCGCATCGTCGTTACCGGGCGGACGGATCTTCTCCGCGTGCTCGAAGCAGTTCATGGCCTCCTCGAAGAGGACGATGATCGTGTGGGGGCGAGCTCCTGCGCGCAGCAGCGACTTCGCCCGCCTCTCGTGCACGATCCCCGTGTAGTAGAGGCGCTCGTAGGCGTCCCGAAGACTCTGGAAGACGCTTTCGGCCTCGGAATGACGGTCGGCCGGCCCGCCCGCGAACTGATCGGTGATGGCGAGCCCGAGCAGGCGCAGCGCCATCTGGTGGTCGGGCTCGACCGTCAGGATGTCCCGGCAAATCGATTCGGCCTCGCCCGGCTCGTTCAGGAGGCGGTAGAGCTCGATCTTGGAGACCGCCTCGGGAATCGCTGCCCGCGAGATCGATTTGAGCTTCAGTTCCATTGGGGCCTCCAAGTCCAAGTCGGTAGTCAGTAGTCGGTAGTCAGTAGTCCAAGGCAAGGTCTCTACTATCGACTACCGACTATCGACTACCGACTTTCCGAATAGTTTCCGCCACAATCGCCTCAGCGGATCATAGAAATCATCGACCACCCGCTCCTTGAGCGGAATGATCGCATTGTCGGTGATGTGGATGTCCTCGGGGCAAACTTCGGTGCAGCACTTCGTAATGTTGCAGAGACCCAGACCGAGCTCGTCCTTTAGCAGTCCCGTGCGGGAAAGGCCATCCAGAGGGTGCATCTCGAGCGCGGCCACGCGGACGAAGAAGCGCGGCCCGCCGAATTGCTCCTTCTTGTCGTGATCCCGCAAGACGTGGCAGACGTTCTGGCAGAGGAAGCACTCGATGCACTTGCGGAACTCCTGCACGCGATCGATGTCCTCCTGGTACATCTTCCATTCGACTCCGGGGCGGGGCGTGAACGGCTGGATCTTCTTGTTGACCCGGTAATTCCAGGAGACGTCCGTGACGAGATCCTTCACGACCGGAAAGGCCTTCAGGGGAACGATGGTGATGGGCTGATCCAGGGGAAGAGAGTCGAGCCTCGTTTTGCAGGTCAGGCGCGGGCGGCCGTTGACCTCCGCCGAGCAGGAGCCGCACTTGCCCGCCTTGCAGTTCCAGCGGACAGCCAGATCGGGGGCCTGATGCCCCTGAACGTAGTGGAGGGCGTCCAGGACGACCATGCCTGGAGCGACCGGCACGCGGTATTCGACCGCTTCACCGCCGTCCGGTCCGCCGCGAAAGACTTTGAGGACGGCCTCAGCCATTTCCGTAACCCCGCTTTTTCAACACTATTCTCGAGTCAATACCCGACGCAACGGAGCTCGGCCGCGAGCTTCTTGCGCGCGAGATGCAATCGTGACCAGACCGTCCCTTCCGGGATGCCGAGCGTCGATGCGATTTCCAGGTGAGAGAGCCCTTCGAGCGAGAAGAGAGCGAGAACCGTCCGGTGGTCCGCGGAGAGTCGGCCGAGCGCCGACCGGAGCTGGCGGCTTTTCTCATGATCGAGAGCCGGGTCGCTCGCGGGGCCTGGCGGATCCACGATGAGAGGCTCCGTCTTCGGACGTCGCGCCTTCGTGCGGAACGCGGTCCGGATCGCGATCCGGTAGATCCACGTCGAGACGCGCGACTCTCCGCGGAACTTCGCGAGGCCCTTGAAGACGACGAGGAAGACGTCCTGCGCGGCGTCCTCCGCCTCTGTCCTGCTCCCGGTCAAGTGAAGGCAGAGCGCCAGAACGGGCTTGCGGAATGCCTCGAAGACCTCGTTGAAGGCTTCCTCTCGCTCCCCCGAAGACGTGCCGCGCGCTCGGACGAGGAGCGCGGCTTCACGAGCCGGATCCAGCGCCGCGGAGATGGCAACCATCCTACGAGAGCTCCTCGAGCTCCCTCTGGAGGCGGGGGCGCAGAACGAATCGGCCGTGGAGGCCGAGGACGATGAAAAAGGCGGGCAGGATGGCGTCGGTCACAACGAGAAGGACGCCGGGGACCTGCGCCCGATGGGCGTTCCACGCGGTCAGAAAAAGCAGCGGCGCCGCGCCCACGGGCGCGAGCCAGCCCAGACGCAGCCGACGAATCTGCTCCTCAAGCTCCTTGCGGCAATACGCGAGGAGACCATCGGAGGATTCCTCCGCCTTCCTGGCCTCCCGAATTCGCGCCGCGGATCTCTTCAAGGAATAGCTGAAAAGCACCACGATGAGAAGCGCAACCGCGAAGAGAACGACGCCAAGGGAAGGAGCGAAGGAAATCAACTGGCGCCAGGTGAGTCCGCCCTTCCTCGCGAAGGAGGTACCGACGAGAAGCGCTGCGAGAAACCCGAAGAGCGAGAGCAGCAAGCCGGCCGGGAGACTCCAGTTCGCCATCTTGAACTGCCGAACTCTGGCCCGCAGGCGGTTCCAGTCGACCTGCCGGACGAGGTCTTCCGTATCGCTCCTCATGGACTCCTCCATTCGTCTCGCGTCCGTTTCGAACTTCCGGCAGGCCGAACACGTTCCGAGGTGGGCATTTAGCCTTTCGGAAGCATCCGCATCGGAAGCTCCGTGGAGCCTCATTTCGATCGCGATCTCGAAACCTTCGCAGCCGTTCATGTGTGTTGCCTCTCGACCCTATTAGTGCAAGGGGGCGGGGAAACCTTCACACGAAAAATGGCTAAATCCACGAAAGCGGACATCTATTGACTTTCAACGATCGCCTTCAGGTCCGCCGGCATTTCGGGAACGGCAGACTGGGTGAGTTTCATGGTGTCCCGCTCGCGGGAGATGACGTTGTTCTTCTTTCCCCAGGCCGGATCGGCCTTCGGGTAGTCGATTCGGCTGTGCGCTCCGCGGCTCTCCTGCCGCGTGAGAGCGCTTCTCGTGACCGCCTCGGTGACCGTCAGCATCGACTTCAAGTCCCTCGCCAGGTGCCAGCCTGGATTGAAGAGGCGCGAACCGTCCACTTGGACTCGAGCGAGGCGTTGCCGGAGAGCCGCGATCTCGGTCAGCGCCTGTCGCAGGTCCTCCTCGACGCGGAAGATTCCGACCAGCCGCTGCATCTTCTCCTGCAGGTCCCGATGGATGGCGTACGGGCTTTCGCCGCCCGGCCGCTCGAAGGGATCGAGAAGCTCGCGCGAGGCTTCCTCGATCTGGGCGGAGTCGGGGGATGAAGCGCTCGCGCGCCTGGCGGCCTGCGCGGCGGCGAGCCCGGCCCGCCGGCCGAAGACGAGGAGATCCGAAAGCGAATTGCCTCCCAGACGGTTCGCTCCATGGAGCCCCGCGGCCGCCTCCCCCGCCGCGAAGAGTCCCGGCAGCGTCGACTCGGCCGTCTCCGCGTCCACCCGGATGCCGCCCATCATGTAATGGCACGTCGGCCCGACTTCCATCGGACCCTTCGTGATGTCCACATCGGCCAGATCCTTGAACTGGTGATACATGCTCGGCAACTTACGGATGACATAGTCCGCCGGCTTCTGAGAGATGTCCAGATACGCGCCTCCGTGCTCGGTGCCCCGCCCTTCCTTGACCTCGGTGTAGATCGCGCGGGCGACGACATCGCGCGTCGAAAGCTCCATCTTCTCCGGGTCATAGCGCTTCATGAAGCGCTCGCCGTCCTTGTTGGTGAGCGTCCCTCCTTCGCCGCGCACCGCCTCCGTCACGAGAATGCCCTGAACGCCCGGAGGCCAGATCATTCCCGTGGGATGAAACTGAACGAACTCCATGTCGATCAGATCCGCGCCCGCGTCGTACGCGAGCGCCATGCCGTCGCCCGTGTACTCCCAGGAGTTGGAGGTGATCTGCCAGGCCTTTCCGATCCCGCCCGTCGCGATGACGATCGATTTCGCCTTGAAGAGGACGAACCGCCCGTTCTCTCGCCAGTAGCCGAAGGCGCCCGTCACGCGGCCCCCATCCGTCAGGAGGCGAGTAACCGCGCATTCCATGTAGACATCGATCCCCTGCTGCACGCCCCTGTCCTGCAGAGTGCGGATCATCTCGAGCCCCGTTCGATCCCCCACGTGACAGAGCCGCTTGAAGGTGTGGCCGCCGAACGCGCGCTGAAGGATGTCGCCACCCTTCGTGCGATCGAAGAGAGCCCCCCATTGCTCGAGCTCCCTCACCCGGTCGCTCGATTCCTGCGCGTGGAGCTGGGCCATGCGCCAGTTGTTCAGAAGCTTCCCCCCGAGCATCGTGTCGCGGAAGTGGACCTTCCAGTTGTCGCCGGCATCCACGTTGCCGAGCGCCGCCGCGATCCCGCCCTCGGCCATCACGGTGTGCGCCTTGCCGAGCAGGGACTTGCACACGACGCCGACAGAGGCGCCCTGGGCGAGCGCCTCGATGGCGGCGCGCAGACCCGCTCCCCCCGCGCCGATCACGAGGACGTCGTGCTCGTGCGTCTCGTACTTTTCCGTCACAGCAGACGCAGGTCTCGGATCGCGCCGCAGGCGACAGAGCGGACGTACAGATCCGCCAGACCCACGGAGAAGAGGCTCATCCAGGCAAAGAGCATGTGGCGTTCGATCAAAGCGGTCGACCACCGCCACGCCTTGCCGCGCGCGCGGCCAAAAGCCGTGCAGGAGAAGCAGTCGAGCTTGCCGCCAGCCAGATGCCGCAGCGAGTGACAGGACAACGTATAGAGAAACAGCAGAACGACGTTGGCGGTCAGGACGAGAGACCCGACCCCGACGCCGAACCGGCCGTCGAAAGAGAACGAACGGACGGCGTCATAGGTCAGGAAGCCCAGGAAGACAAGCGCCAGGAACAGGAAGTAGCGGTGGAGATTCTGGAGGATGAACGGAAACGCCGTCTCTCCCCGGTAGCTGCTTCGTCCTTCCCCCACCGCGCAGGCGGGAGGATCCAGAAAAAAGGCGCGGTAGTAGGCCTTCCGGTAGTAGTAGCAGGTCGCTCGAAAGCCCAGAGGCCCTCCCAGGATGAGGAGCGCCGGAGAGAACTTCCACCAGTGATGCTTCGCGTCGATCAGGGGCGAGTAGAAAGGCGAGAGATAGGGCCCCCACTCGTAGTAAGCCCCCTCGAAGGCGCGCAGCGTGGCATAGACACCGAAGAGCCCGAGCACGACGACGACGGGAAGGATCTCCACCCACCACGCGTCTCGCCGTTGCGTGGCGCCCAAATGGCCTCTCCCGGCGGCTTCGAGCTGCGCCATGGCTGCACCTCGCGCGGTCAGGGCGCTAGCCTATCCGAATCCTCCTGAGAAGCGACCCCGCCCGCGCGGCGGGGAGAACTGAGAGAAGAAGTCTCGCGGCGGAGCTATTCGTTTCGCGACGAGCCCGGTCGCAGCGGTTCGGGCAAGAGCTCCCCGATTGGGGGAAGGAGGCCTTTGTCCGCGTTGAAGAACTCCACGCCCGAGAACCCGCGTCCCCAGTGAACGACCCCTTGGGAGGCTTCCCGGAAGGCAGATCCAAAGCCGCGATATCCATGGCGGCGCCGCCGCGGTCCCGGCGCATTCTTGGGATTGGACAGAAAAGCCTCCTTTCGATTCCAGTTCGCTGTGGGGACCACGCCCTCCGTGGCCCACTTGTTCAAACGAGGAGACGCCCCAAAAGGTTGCGGGTTCCGGTTCCCCCGAAGAAAAAAGACGTTCTCGAACGGTGAGGCAGGCACGAAGGACGGCAAGAATCGTGCCGTGCAACTAA
>JBKPDV010000045.1:0-9012 GCA_046728075.1 Acidobacteriota bacterium
AACCAACTGAACTACGACCCCGCGGTCGAGGAACGGCGAATGATACAGGAAGAGCTCTCGGCTGTCAGCTGAGAGGAAGAATCACGGCCGTCGCTTCTTCGGGTTCGACTTGAGGTCGACGACGCGGGGTGCCTTGGCGGGCCTTGCCGCCGCCGCGGACTTCTCGACCAGCTTGGTGAGATTGGCCGCGATCCGCTCGTAGCCTCCGCCGCTCTTGCCCAGCTGTTGCGCCGGGGGCGCTTCGTGCTTGCCGAGAACCCATTCCAGCGCGTAGATCGAGGCCGCGCCCTCTCCGATCCAGAAACCCGAGAGGTTCTTGACGCGCTCGCGCAGAGCAGAGACTTCGGACTTGATCTCGCGGTCGTTCTTCATAATGGAGAGCCCCTCAAAGCGCCGCATTGTAGCGGCTGCGAGCATCCTGCCGGAAAAGACGGACCGGGCTCCTCAGTGCGTTGCGAGCGCGATGGCGGACGACGGTTCGAGCGTCCGCGGCTGCTGCAGCGTCTCTTTGTTTGTCCTCGCCAGGAACTCGACGGCGCGAGCGATGACGGCGGCGTCGCGAAGGATTTTGTGGTGACCGAGACCGCGGGTCATCACGAGCTCCCCCCGAGGCCAGGCGCTCACGATGGCCTGACCCTCCGCCAGCGGCACCTTGAAGTCACCCCGGTCGTGGAAGACCAGGAGCGACGTGGAAAGGGATCGGACCCAATCGACGATCTTCAGCTCCGACCAGCGCAGGTTGTAGCGCTGGAGATATCTCCCTTTCATGAGCTCGCACTCCGCTTCCGAAAGGCGAAGCATCCGGGCGAATCGAGTGGAGAGCCTCTCGGGGTCCGCCGCGGGAGACAGGAACACGGCGCGATTCAGAGGGAGACCTTCGCGCAAGGCGATCGCGGTCGCCGTGGCTCCGAGACAGTGAGCGACCACTCCGTAAAGCGGCCCGACCCGCTCCGCAATCCGGACGACGGCAAGCGTGAAGTCCGGCAGCGAGACCCGCCCGCCGGAGGATTCCCCGTGCCCCGGCGCGTCGAAGGCGACGACTCGGAACCCGGCCCGCGTCAGCGGATCGACGTAGCGAGTCAGCCGGCCGGCGTGGCCGCCCCAGCCATGGGCCAGCAGGATCGTCCGCCCTTCTCCCCAGGACCAGGTCGCGATTCGGCCTCTGGGTCCTTCGAGGTTTCTGCGTTTGCCCCGCGCAAGGACGGCCTGCTCCCGCGGCCTCGGCGGACAAGGCGGAGGGGTCCGGAAGAGCCACTCGGCCCATCGCGCGGAGAGAGCCGGAGAGATGCGCGAGAGCAGCGAGCAGCTTCCGCGGGACGCCTCGATCCAGAATTGAGTCGGGTCGCGTCGGAGGAGGCGGGGGATCGCGGGACGCCGATAGGCGGCACTCACGCTCCTCTGCCTTGCGAGAGCCGCGCCAAGTCTGCCCTCGTCGGTCGGCGAAGCTCCCGTTCGAAGCGAGTCCCGGGAGGGATGAGTCCGGGGGAGTGAACCTGTCCCCGGGGGCGCCAACCTATACTGGCTTGCGGATGACTCTTCTGAAGATCCTCGTCGTGCTGGGCTTCACCGTCGTGATCGCTCTCCTCGTCGGGTTGCTGCTCTTCGAGGCGCCCCTCGAGTACGGGCTGGACTGCAATCGCTCGGCCGGAATCTGCACTTTTTCGCAACGGCTGCTGATCCGTTCGAAGACAGGGCAGGCCAGAATCGACTCGCTCCGCCAGGCCGAAGTCCGGGTGGGCCGGGTGCGCCGGGGAAGCCCGCGGATCATGATCTGGGTTACGTCGAACGGCGCCGGTCCCGACTGGTTTTTCGCCGACTACTCCTCGCGGGCCGAGGCCGAGGCCGATACAAGCAAAATCAACAGCTTCCTTCAGGACCCCTCCGACGGGCGCCTCCTGGTCACGCGGAGCGTGAAGGGCATTTACTTGCTCGCCTGGATTCTGATTCCCGTCGTTGCGGGCTTGATTGTCGCGCTGGCGGCCCTTCTCCTTTCCAGGACGCGGGCCCGCTCAGACCGCGAAGGCAAGCAGGGGAACCAGGTTCGGGGCTGAGCCCTTTCGAAAAGGGTCCGGCGCCTCTCTCAGCCGACCGACAGGCCTCGTCAGGCCGGAAGAGCGGCCGATTACTATTTTCGTCCTCCACAGGGAGGGCTGTGCGAGGAAAGGCTTGCGGATCAGCCAGATAGGAGGATTTGATGTCTGGCCTGAGGATTGCCCCTCTCACTGCCGTTCCGGTATGAAGACGCCCCGCGGCCAGCGCCGTGGAGGATGGAGACGACAAAGATGTCGGCATCGGCCGCCAGAGAACGCAAGGAGTACGGGGTCTCGATCGATCGAGAGACGCTCAAGGCCTGGGAACTCGCCGGTACGGCCTACTCCGTTCAGCTGATCGGCGAGATCGACAAGCGCTGGCTGTCGGCCTATCGCTCGATCCGATCCGATTCGGCCGGCTTTTCCCGATTCCACCTGGACTCAACGAGCAGAATGGTGGTTTTCTCCTGTCGCAGCGGCGATACCGCCTCCGACGTTGCTTCCGTCCTCGGAACGCTCGATTCGCTCCTGAGGCTCTCGAACCTCTACGCTTCCGGCGCAAACGGGTTCATGGAGATCGACTAGCACGTCGCTTCCGCTTACTCGGGCCCTGCGCCTTTCGGCGCACCGGCTCGCGGCTCGCCCAAAGGGGCTCGACCGCGAGCCTGGTCCCTCGGGCGCTCACGCTCCCGCGGCGCGCGCCTCCTCCCCTCTGGGAGACTTCGCGCGCCGCGACCCGGACTGTTACCGGGTCGGCGAACTCGAAGGCCCTGGCCATTAGCAAAAAAGCTCGGATCGGGCTCCGGCGGCAGCGCCGGTTTCCGATCCGAGCTCGAGCTTGAAACTGAAGTCTTTGCTACTCGGGCTTGATGACGACGTAGCGGGAGATTTCCTGCTGGCCGAAACGGCGGACGTAGAGCCGGATGTACTCCCCCTTCTTCACCTTCTCCAGCTCCGAGCGGAACTGGGAGACCGAGGAAACCTGGGCTCCGTTGATCTCCGTGATGACGTCCCCTTCGGCCAGGCCCTCCTCGGCGGCCGGTGACGTCGGGTTCACGCTCTCGATGACGATTCCCGAAACTCCCGACGGGATGTTGAGCTCCCGGCGGATGTCCGCCGTCAGGTTGGTCGCCGCAACTCCCAGGCGGCCCTGGGCCGTGCCTTTCGAGGCGGTTTTCTCGTTGTCATCGCTCGCAGTCGGCTCTCGCTCCGTCAACGTCGCCGTGATTGTTCGCGGCTTCCCGTCCCGCAGGACCGTCAGTTTGACCTTTGTTCCGGGCGCCTTGGCGGAAACGTAGTCGATCAGGTCCCGAGTCTCTTTGACCTCGGCATCGTCCACGCGCACGATCGTGTCTCCGTGCTCGATTCCGGCTTTCCCGGCTGGCCCATCGGAATCCACGGACTCGACGAACGCCCCGTTCATGGAAGGCAGGTGGAAGGCCTGCATGTGATCCTGATCGACCGGACCGATCCGCACGCCGAGCATGCTGCGGGTGACCTTGCCCTTGGTCTTCAACTGCGGCAGGATCGCCCGCGCGGTGTTGATGGGAATCGCGAATCCGATGTTCTGGGCCGGTTGAATCATCGCGGTGTTGATGCCGACAACCTCTCCCGCCGTATTGACGAGTGGTCCTCCGGAGTTGCCGAAGTTGATCGCCGCGTCGGTCTGAAGGAAGTTCTCGAAGCTTCTCGTGTTCGGGTCTCCGGAGAGCCCGGCGCGTCCCTTGCCCGAGACGACGCCGACCGTCACTGTTCCTTCAAAGTTGAGCGGGTTCCCGATGGCCATGACCCATTCGCCCACCCGCAGCCTCGAGGAGTCCCCGAGGTTCAAAGCGGGAAGATTGTGCTTGGAATCGATCTTGATCAAGGCCACGTCGGTGGCCGGATCCGTCCCGAGGACGTGGGCGGTCAAAATCTCCCCGTCCCGCAGCTTGACCGAAATCTTCTGGGCGCCGGAGACGACATGGTTGTTGGTGAGAATCTCGCCATCGGACGAAACGATGAAACCGGAGCCTCCGGCAATCTGAGAACGCTGCTGGGGCTGGCCCCGCCGCGGTCCGAAGAAAAACTCGAACGGGTCGCCCTGGCCGAAGGGCGAATTTCCGCGCCCCGAAGTCTGGACGATCTCGCGGGAGGTGATCGCGACGACCGAGTTCAAGACATTGTCAGCGACGTCGGGGAACGAGGGAAGCGCGAGCCCCCTCACTGCGGGCGCGGGCGCGGTTGCCGCCGCCGAGGTCGAGACCGGCGCCGGTGTCTTGGCGGCGCTGATCGTGGGGGTGATGTGAAGCGATCCAGTCAGGATCATGCCGAACGCGGCAGCGGCGACCACGGTCGCGATCCCGACGGAGAGTCTGAAAGACCTCATGGGTTCTGGATTCCTTTCCGGGCCGTCTTTCTGACGCCCAACGACCTGCCCGAGCCGATGTTCCGGGGTGGAGACCCGTTTCCCGGGGGCGGTCCGGTTGCTGGTAACGTTCAAACCCGGCAACTGATTCCGGGATAAACGACTTGAGTGCCGCCGGACGAAAAAAAAGTGAACGGGTCTCGGCTGCCGCCGGCGATCGGGACGCGCCGAACCGGCCGTTCCGGCGGCTGCGTACTGAAGGGGAGGCCGTAATGAAAGCGATTCGAGTCCATGCTCCCGGGGGACCTGAAGCCTTGAAGCTGGAGGAAGTGCCGCGCCCCGTTCCGAAGGAGGGCGAGGCGCTCGTACGCATCGAGGCAGCCGGCGTCAACTACATCGACTGCTACATGAGAACAGGGCAGTACAAGATGTCTCTTCCCGGCACCGTCGGTCTGGAGGCGGCCGGAACCGTGGAGTCGGTCGGGCCGGGGGTGACGAGCGTCAAGGCCGGCGACCGAGTCGCCTATGCCAGTGTGCCGGGAGCTTACGCGGAGTATGCCGTGGTGCCTGCGGACCGGCTCGTCCACCTCCCCGACGGTTTGGACGCGCGGCAGGGCGCCGCGGCAATGCTCCAGGGGATGACGGCCCACTACCTGACCCACTCGACGTATCCGTTGCGGCCGGGTGATTCGTGCCTCGTGCAGGCGGCCGCGGGAGGGGTGGGGCTCCTGCTCTGCCAGATCGCGAAGAAACGCGGGGCCCGGGTCTTCGGAACCGTCTCGACGGAGGAAAAAGCGAAGCGGGCTCGCGAGGCTGGGGCCGACGAGGTCATTCTCTACACGAAGACGGATTTTGCCGCGGAAGTCCGGCGAGCGACCGGGGGACGCGGCGTTCAAGTCGTCTATGAATCGGTCGGCAAAACCACCTTCGACAAGAGCCTCGATTCGCTGGCGAGGCGGGGTCTCCTGGCGCTGTTCGGGCAGTCGAGCGGGCCCGTGCCTCCGATGGACCCCCAGGTCCTGAATCAAAAGGGATCGCTCTTCCTGACCCGGCCGACGCTTGTCCACCACATTGAAAAGCGCGAAGAGCTTCTCGAGCGCGCCGGCGCGATTCTCGGCTGGGTCCGGGACGGGAGCCTGAAACTCACGATCGACCGCGAGCTGCCTCTTGCCCAGGCCGCCGAGGCGCACCGGCTGCTCGAATCCCGGGCGACGTCCGGGAAACTTCTGCTGATTCCATGAGAAGGGCGGACGCCGGGACGCGGGGACGCGGAGACGCGGGGAGGGGAGAGTGCTACCGACTACCGACTACCGACTACCGACTACTGACTACTGACTACTGAGGACTCACCATGCCCTCCCGATCCGTCTCGCGCATCGTCACCGGCCTCAACACGCTCGAGGGGGCCGGCTTTCCGGTGCGGCGTCCCTTTCCTACGGCCGAGCTCTCGGACTTCGATCCCTTCCTGCTCCTGGATGAGATGGGCCCTGTCGAGTACCGGCCCGGAGAGGCCAAAGGCGCTCCGGACCACCCCCACCGCGGGTTCGAGACCGTGACCTACGTGCTCGACGGCCGCATGAATCACGAAGACTCGAAGGGGAACGCCGGGTGGCTCGGTCCGGGCGACGTTCAGTGGATGACAGCCGGGCGGGGCGTCGTCCATTCGGAGATGCCGGCGGCGGAGCTCGAGTCCCGCGGTGGCTCGATGCACGGCTTTCAACTCTGGGTCAACCTCCCGCGACGCGACAAGATGATGGAGCCGCGGTACCAGGAGATTCCTGCCTCGCGCATTCCCGAGGCTGTCAGTCCGGACGGGCGAGCTCGCATCCGCGTCCTCGCCGGAGAAGCGCTGGGCCGACGCGCGGTGATCGAGACCCGCACGCCGATCTTCTACCTCCACTATCGCCTGGAGCCGGGGGCCTCGATCGTCCAGCCGGCGCCGCCCGACTACAACGTGTTTGCCTGGGTTTTTTCGGGGGAGTCATTCTTTGGTCCGGAGAAGCGCGCCGCTTCCGAAGGAAAGATGGTCCTCTTTGCGCCCGACGGCGACGAGGTGGCAATCTCGACAAAGGAGTCCCCGGCGGAGCTCCTGCTGGTCGGGGGAATCCCGCTCAAGGAGCCTGTCGCGCGGGCCGGTCCTTTCGTGATGAACACGCGCGCCGAAGTGATTCAGGCCTTCGAGGACTTTCAGGCCGGAAGATTCTGAAGAAGTCGACACCGACTGTAGACTGTCGACTGTCGACTCTTTTCAAAAATGACCGAGCCTGAAGACCCGAAAAAGTGGTGGCGGCGGGAGCCGATGGATGCCTCGGGGATCATGCGCATCCGCACCGGTTTCCTTCCGCGGCTTTCCCGCGCGATACCCCGGCGCAAGCTCTGGCGCCCTCGAGTACGGTGGAGCCTGGCCATCCTGGTGTCGGGTCTCGCGATCGGAGCGGTCGGGGCGATGCACCGGCGCTCGATCGACAGTCGTTTGTCGGGCGCTCTTGCGGCCGAGCAGACGGCGCCTTTCGAAATCCAAACCATCCGCCGGGACCTCGTGGACCTCGAGGTGGACGAGAAAGAGCTCTCTCGCGCTCTGGACGCGCGCCTGAAATATGCGGAGAGCCAGAAAGCCCGGGACTTCTACATCGTGATCGACACGAAGGCGAAGCGCTTCGACTTCAAGTACGCCGATCGGGTCGTCCGGACCGCGAGCGTTGAGGTCGGCGCGCCCCGGACCGTCCAGACGAAGTCCGGAAAGAGCTGGACCTTCGCGCCGATTACGGGCGCCTTCAGCGTCCGCCAGAAGCTCGCGGACGCGGACTGGAAGGCCCCGGAATGGGCCTATGCGCTCGCACGCCTGCCCGCGCCCGATCCGCTGCCGGATATCTCGGCCGGCCTGGGCCGATACGTGATCGTCTTTGCCGATGGCTATGCGATCCACTCGCCCCCCGCCGCCGAAAGCCCCTTGAAAGGTCCCAAGCCCGGATCCTTTCTCGTGCCGGAGGCGGACCTGGCGGCAATCTGGAAGCGCGTCGGCCCGGAGACGCGGGTCTATATCTTTTAGGACCATGGCTGACTCTCAATTCCCCCCGTCCCCCCGTCCCCCAGTCTCCCCGTCTGAGTCTCGGACGGGGGGACGGGGCGACAGCGGGACGGGGTGATGGCCACGATGCAGGGCCCTCTCAAGTACCGCGCCGGTTTCCTGGGAGCCTGGGCCCTCTTCGTGATCTCCGCCGGGGTCTTTGCGCTCGCCGTTGCGGGAGAGGTGGAGAACGTCGCCGACGCTCGCTGGCTCGGACGGCTCGCGCGAATCGACCGCATGATCAACGAGCGACTGGCAGGAAAGGTCGAAGAGATGCGTGAGAGCGCGGAGGAGCGAGATGCCCGCGTGACTCGCCTGCGCTCCCGCGTGGAGCGCGCCGAGGTCCGACTCGAGGAGCCCCAGGACTCGCCTCAGGTGATCACCGTTTCGACCGCGGAGAATCGCGTTTACGTTCGCCAGGGAGGCAAGACGGTCTTTGCGGCAATCTGTTCGACCGGGAAGGGAACGAAGCTCGTCGTGGAAGGGGGCCGGGAGCTCATCTTCGACACGCCGACCGGGCGCTTCCGCGTCCTTTCGAAGGAGGAAAACCCGGTCTGGGTGCCGCCCGACTGGCATTACGTTGAGGAAGCGCGCAAGAAAAAGTTGAAGACCGTCAAGCTCGGCCCGGGCGAGCTGATCGACGCGGACACGGGCGCTCCCGTTCCGGCGGAGCCGGCCGGCGGGATCTGGACCTGGCTAAAGGGGGACAAGTCCCGCAGGCGCGTCCTGAAGGTGGAGCGAGGAACCGTCGTGGAGCTCGCCGCGGACGGTACCCAGAGGGAGCTGCCTCCCGGCGAGCTGATTCGGGCCGGTAAAACCCTCATCATTCCCCCATCGAGCGTTCCCCAGAGACGGTTCGAGAAAGTTCTCGGGCACTACCGCCTGAACATCGGGAATGGCTACGCGCTCCACGGTACGCTCGTAAAAGACCAACTCGGCCGCCCCGCCTCCCATGGCTGTGTCCGCCTGGGAGACGCCGATATGGAAAAGCTTTTTCAGATGGCGCGGGTCGGGGACGAGGTCATCATCTATTGATTCATTGGTTATTGGTTCATTGATTCATTGATGGGAATCGGGGCGGAAAACCGGCTGTTCCGAAGTCAATCAACCAATGACTCCATGGATCAATGAATCAATCTCCCGCGACACAATTCCTCTCTTGACCAGGTGCGGCAGGCTCTCTAAAATAACCTCACCCTCGTGATGTCGAAGCGCCGTATCGCCCCACTGGCGGGGCTCTTATTTTTTTCGCTCCTCGGCAGTCTCGCCAGCAACCCTTCGCCCGCGCCCCTGGCCTCGCTGGGGGGCTTGTCCGGCCGGCTGCGCGCGGCGTTCGCGCTGCCGGGCGACAGCCTTGCGGCCGCCGCGGGCCCGCAGGGAGAGAGGCCGGGGATCGTCACCCTGTTTCGCGAGGGGGCGCGCGCGTTCCAACTGATCGTCATGAGGCCTTTTTCCGAGAAGATCGGGGGGCGCATCGGGGCATACCGGCTCGGCCGCTGGCCCTACGAGGGAGCCGATCCCGCCAATCCTGCCTATGCGGACCCGAAGGGCTTCATCGAGGTCACGCC
>JBKPDV010000046.1:0-11838 GCA_046728075.1 Acidobacteriota bacterium
GGTCATCGCCATTGCCGCCGGCGTCTGGCTCTTCGTAGCCGTGTTCGGGCTCTCTTACAGAGCGTTTGAGAGAGCCATCCTGGCGCCGAGCCTCGGAGTCGAAGTGGCGGCGTTCCTGGCCACGACGACACTTGCGGGAGCAGTTCTGGTCACCGTTCTCCTCCTGATCGGTACGAGGTCTCGCGCCTACACCCGTCGCGAGTTGTGGACAATCGGCGTGACCTGGACTCTTCTGACCGCCGCCGCGGAGTGCGTGGCGGCGGGTTCCTTGAAATCCCTGATCGCGGACCTCGATCCGTCCCGCGGCGGGCTATTTGGTCTCGTCCTTTTGACAGCGCTCGCCTCGCCGCCGCTTCTCGGTCTCCTTCTGCGCGGGCGGCCGCACAGCGTCTGATCTTCCGCCCGCCCTCGGCCCTCGGATTGAGCGCGACACGGTCGGCGCCGGGAGGGTCGACGGGCCGAGCAATGCGAAGAGAGACGCTGAGCTTACGGATTCGAAAGTCGCGAGTCCGCCTCGGTGTTAGATTCTCATTCGATGAATGTGAAAATGCTCGAGGGGAGGGGGATGACGATGCGGATTTCACACGGAGCGGCGACGACACTCGTCCTCGTGGTTTTGGGCACGTTCGCAATCGATACCGCGGCCGCGGAGGCCGCATCCAGTCCTCCGGAATCGGCAACCCTCCGCCTGCCGCTGAAGGTCGAGAAGCTTGCGGCGCCCGCCGGCACGGAGCTGCCTTCTTACGAAACGCTCGAGCTCGTAGCCCGCGGCAAGGGCCGCTACGACATCCGTCTCGCTCCGGGACAGGAAACCCCGCGGCTCGAGAGCGCCGATTTGACGCTTCTGGTTCCACGCGTTCCGCGGCTCGCCCGCGGTAACGTCGCCCTGACCCGCCTCGCCCTCATCCAGCGGGAGTTCAACCGCAACGAGGTTCACAACCCGCAGCCGAATGGAGTCGACTTCTCCATCGCCAACAACTGCCTCGAGCGCGGACTCTGGGAGGTCAAGCTCGTGCGGACGGACGCCGGGAACACGACTACGCTCTTCCACGCCTGGTTCACGTTCCCAAAGGAGGAGTACGCGCGTCTCTTCCGGGACGCCGGCGGCCTGGACTACGAAAAGTACGACAGTCTGTTTGCGAGCTATCCCGGGGTAGGTGGGTTCCCTCTGCCCCTCGAGGCACTGCGAACGGTCGTGTCCGAGCGGAAGCTTGCCGGCCTCCAATTACACTCGGGCGAGCCGCTGGATCGCCTGCCGGAGCAGCGCTACAAGACCAAGCTTCTCCAGACACCGGAAATTGCGACCTACGGGGACTGCGCGCGACCGGACAAGCAGCCGCTCGTCATGGCGCGGTTCAAGCCGCCCGGCCTCTACGAGTCCGAAGAGGCGATGCGCTTCGATCTGACATGGCTCGCGCGGCCGTCGGCGGTCTTCTGGCGCGAGGTCGCGAACCCGGCCGTGTCCGGGACGTTTCCGGAGATCGAGATGCGCTTCGAGAACGGCTATCGCATCCTGGTCGCAGACTCGAAGCTGCCGGACCTACCTGCGCGCTCCGAGGTTCCGGCGGTCGACCGCGATGTCTTGAGGCTCGTCTGCGGCATCGGTACGCCGGTCATCCACGCCAACGCCGCGGAACGCGCCGCGGAGATCTCGGAGGATCGGCCGCGCTATCTGATGATCCTCGACTCCAAGGGGAACCACATCGACAATCATTTGACCGGAGTCGACGGCGTCTACGCCTGGCGCGACGCGGAGGAAACTCTCCACCTCTGGCTCGTCGGCTACGAGCGAATCGCCCTGGTCGCGCACCTCTCCGCGCGTTGGCCTATCGGATCCTGACCCCGGAGGCGCCGCCGCGGCTCAGAGCGCGACGGCGCCTGTATGGTCGAAACGCTTGCGCCACGGACCGCGGCTGTTCATCGCCGGCGGTTCCGCTTCGAAGCGAAGAGGCTACGCGGCGCGAACGGTCATCACGGGACAGGGCGACGTCGAGATCACGCGCGAGGCGACGCTTCCGAGGAAGAAGCGGGACACTCCCTTGCGGCCGTGCGTTCCCATGACGACGAGATCGGCTTTGTTCTCCTTCGCCGCTTCCACGATCGCCTCGTAGGGCGCACCCGCCAGGACGAGAGGCTTGGCCAGGATCCCGTTCTTTTTCGCGTCGTTCACCAGCTCTTGCAGCTTCTGCTCGATTCGGAACCGGAGATTCCGATCCCACTCGTCGTAGACGCCCGGCGCCACCGCGTCCGCCTGGGTCATGTTCGGCGGCTGATAGGCGTGCCCGATCAGCAGCTCCGCTCCGTTCTTCTGAGCGAGCTCGATCGCCTCCTCAAAGGCGGGTTTCGAGGAATCCGTAAAGTCCGTCGCAACCAGGATGCGCTTGAAGGGATTCATTCTGGCCTCCTTTTTCGCGTGAAGAACGAGCGTCCATGAATCACGGGTTTTCCATTGCGCTCGACTGTTCATCGAAAACGAGTCTCCCTCCCCGCTCTCTCCACCGCATGATCCGGGTTCATCATCCGGCGGCCCGTCCGGCGGCGGCCGGCCGCGTGGAAACGCCAGCTCTGATTCAATTGCATCAGGAGAAGCTGGCCTTGGGAGACTAATCTCGCAGGATGAGACAGCGTCTCAATCTCAGGTCCGACACTCCATGAGCAGCCGAACCCCAACGGTTCTTGCCCAGCCACCGGAGATGGAACAGGAACCGGACGCGGTCGTCCTCGTCGGAAATCCCAACGTCGGCAAGAGCGCCCTCTTCGGCGCACTGACGGGGACCTACGTGACGGTGTCGAACTACCCGGGCACGACCGTCGAAGTGTCGACCGGGCACGCCACGATCTCCGGCCGCCGCGCGCGGGTCGTCGACACGCCGGGAGCGGGCTCCTTCCTTCCCGCGTCGGAGGACGAGCGCGTTACGCGCGACATCCTGCTCGCGGCCGGGGGAAGCACGGTCCTCGTCGTGGGGGACGCGAAGAACATCGAGCGCACGTTGCTGCTCGCCTTGCAGGTGAGCGAGATGGAGATCCCCTTCGTTCTCTGCCTGAACATGGTCGACGAAGCACTCCTCCAGGGGATGCGCTTGGACGAGCCGGCGCTCTCGGTTGCGCTGGGGGTACCGGTCGTCTCGACGGTCGCAGTGCGCCGGGAAGGAATCGGACGCCTCCTCGAAGCGCTCGACTCTCGCAGGCCCGGCAGCGTGCGAGTGACCTATCCGCAGCCGGTCGAGCGGGCGATCGCGTCTGTCGTGCCGCTGCTGCCCGAGTGCTCTCTCTCCCCCCGCGCGCTCGCTCTGATGGCGCTCTGTGGAGACGAGACGCTCTCCGGTTGGCTCACCGAACGGATGTCTCCCGAGGACTTGGAGCGTCTGGAGGAACAGTGTCAACGGCTGCGGCGCGACTTCTGCGAGCCGCTGGCCTATGTGGTCAACCGCGCGCGTCTGGCCGCGGTCGCTCGGCTTGGGTTTCCGGCCTCCTCGCAAGCGGGACCGATCGCGCGTATCCCGGGGCGTCTCGCGCGAGCGCTCGAGATCGGGACGACTCATCCCGTCTGGGGCTTGCCGCTGCTCGCAGCGACGCTTTACGTCGCCTATCTCTTCGTCGGCGTCTTCGGCGCCAAGACGCTCGTCGATCTTTTGGAGCAGGGTCTCTTCGGAAAGATCATCTCGCCGGCCGCGATCGGTGCGGCCAACCGGTGGATCCCATGGGCCCTGGTTCGAGACCTCCTGGTCGGTCCCTATGGCGTCATCACGATGGCGCTCGCCTATTCGCTCGCGCTCGTGCTCCCGATCGTCGGTACGTTCTTCCTCGCCTTCGGCGTGCTGGAGGATTCCGGCTATCTGCCGCGCTTGGCCGTGATGGTCAACCGCCTCTTCAAGAAGATGGGTTTGAACGGCAAGGCGGTCCTGCCGATGATCCTGGGGCTCGGCTGCGACACGATGGCAACCCTGACGACGCGGATCCTCGAGACTCCCAAGGAGAGATTGATCGTCATCCTGCTGCTGGCTCTGGGCGTGCCCTGCTCGGCCCAGCTGACGGTGGTCATGGCGATGCTCGCCGGCCTCTCCTTCTGGGCGGTGGCCATCTGGGTCGCTGTGGTTGTGGGCGTCATTCTGCTGGTCGGCCGCCTGGCGGCCCGCATGCTCCCCGGCCGAGGGAGCGACTTCATCCTCGAGCTGCCGCCTCTGCGGGTCCCGCGCTTGGGAAACATCGCAAGAAAGACCCTGGCCCGCATCGAGTGGTACCTGAAGGAAGCCGTTCCTCTCTTCGTGCTCGGTACCCTCCTCCTGTTCGCGGCGGACAAGCTTCGGCTCTTGGGCGTCCTCGAGGGCCTGGCCGAACCGGTCGTGACGGGCGTTCTCGGCCTGCCGCGCGAAACCGCCGCCGCGTTTGTCGTCGGCTTCCTGCGCCGGGACTTCGGCGCGGCCGGACTCTTCGAGCTGGCGCGACACGGCCGGCTCCAGCCGATCCAGATCGTGGTCTCGATGGTGACGATCACGCTCTTCATCCCCTGCATCGCGAACTTCTTCATGATCGTCCGGGAGCGAGGGTGGAAGACGGCCCTCGCGATCGCGGCCTTCATCACCCCGTTCGCGATCGGAGCCGGCGCGGCCGTGCGCTGGGCCCTGACCGCGTTGCCGATCCCGCTGCGATGAGCCCATCGGATCTCTCCACGTTGGAGGAGCCTTTCCGGCCGCTCCCGGCGCACGGCAGCGAAGGGACGTTCTTCGATTGTTCTCTCTGCGGCTGCCGGTTCATCCACGGGGGCCAGGTCTGCGGGTCCTGCCCGATGTCGACGGGCTGTGAGCTGGTCAAGTGCCCGCATTGCGGCTTTCAATTCCCGCGTACTTCGAGCGTCGCCGACGCCTTCTCCCGCCTCTGGCGGAAACTTTGGAGGAAATCCCCATGAGCCACGACAGAGATCTCGCCGATCAGGACGTCGAAGAAGTCGCCGAGGAGCTGTGGACGCTCGGCGAGCGGGGGCTCGACCGTCTGGCCGACTTGCGGGAGACCACGCAGGTGACCGCTCTCGATCAGGCCCTCGCGGTCCTGGCGGCGCGCAACCTCGCGCTCGTGTACGGCGACCGCGTGGTTCTCACCCCGCAAGGACGGGAGCTTGCCGAGTTGCAGGTGCGCCGGCATCGCCTGGGCGAGACTCTCCTGACGACGGTTCTCGAAGTTTCGGACGACGAGGCGGTCAACCGCACCGCCTGCGTGATGGAGCATGTGCTCGGAGACGGGATGACCGATTCGATCTGCGCCTTCCTGGGACACCCGAAATCCTGTCCGCACGGCAAGCCGATTCCGGCGGGTCCCTGCTGCCGGACCCTGACTCGAACCATCGAGCCGCTCGTGCAGCCCCTCGACCGGCTGCCGATCGGGGCGCGCGGACGCATCGTCTACATCGTGCCCCGCGAGCCCGAACGGCTCGTCCGGTTCTCGGTCCTCGGAATCGTCCCGGGAGCCATCATCCAGCTTCAGCAGAACAGCCCCGCGGCCGTTCTTCGCGTCCAGGAGACGACCCTCGCCGTCGATCCCGACATCGCCGGCGAAATCTACGTCAAGCGCATCTAACCGTCGCGACCGCTTTGCAAGTCAAAGCCGCGGAGCGACGGCTATTTGACGAGGAGCACCGGACAGCGAGAAAGGATTCCGACCTTGTAGCTGACCGTTCCCCAGCTCGCTCCGCCAGGCCGCCGAGGAAGCTTGTGGGAGCTCATGACGATCAGGTCGGTGCGGTGCGAGCCGGCGAAGTGGAGGATCTCGTTGACCGGCTTGCCGTAGAGGATTTCGGCCTTCACCGGGAGCCGCCTCTTCACGAAGGGGAGGGAAAACCGTTTCATCCTCTCTCGCGCCGACTTCTCCAGTTTCCGGTAGAAGCCGGCAAGCCCGCGGGAATCGTCTTCGTCGATGCGCTCGATGACATGCAAAAGCGTGGTCTTCCCGCCCGTGCTCGCCGCCACACGCGCGGCGGCTCGAGCCGCGCGAAGGCTCCGCGGACTGAAATCGACTGGTACGAGGATCCGGCGAAACATCCGAACCTAAGCGATGCGAGCCGCGTGCCGTGGGACTCTCACGTCTGGCTTCTTTCGAGAAAGTCGCGCACGAAGTCGGCTTCCGTCAGGATCCCGACCAGCCGAAGGCCCTCGACGACCGGCAGGCAACCGACCTTGTTCTCGAGGAGGATCTGCGCGGCGTCTTTCAAGGCCGCGTCCGGCTCGATCGTGTCGGGCTCGGTCAACATGATGTTGCGGATTTTCTTGGTGCTCAAAGCGTCCCGTTCGGCCGAAAGCGGCAGGTCGTCCAAGCGTCCCAGGGCGGAGCGCGAGAGGTCCAGGTGTGTCACGAGTCCTACCAACTCTTCCTCGGAGTCCACGATCGGCACGTGCCGCACATGCTTGGAGTCCATCAGATCGTAGAGTGTCGCGAGGTTGTTGCCGGGCCGCAGCGTGAAGACCTTCTCGGTCATCAGGTCGCGCACCTGCCTCTCGCGCACCTTCGGCCTTGCCAGATCTCCAGTCGCCTTCGGGGTACTGCTTATGAAGGGCGCTCGAGATCGTCTATCGGTTGCGACCATATTCTCCTCCCTCTTTCAGAAAATGCCCCGCCAGAGGGCGTTTCGAATCGATGCTGTAACGCCCGGCCGCCGTGGGAATGACGCAAATGCATCAAGAGTCGAGCCGGCCGCCGGCCGAGAATGCGACCTATGCAAGTGTTGAACGCGATGACCGCTCAGGCGCTTTGCTGTACGTCCGAGACCACCCTCGGCGCGGCCGCCACCCTGATGGCAGCGGGTAAATGTGGGACGCTCCCTGTCGTCCACGACGGCAGGACCGTCGGGATGATCACGGACCGCGACATCTGCCTCGCGCTCGCGGCCGCTCAATGCAGCCCCTCGGAGCTGCCCGTCGCCGACGTGATGAGCGAGATCCTCTACGTTTGCCACCCGGAGGACGAGCTCGAGGAAGCGCTCGAGACGATGACCATCCACCAGGTGCGCCGCCTCCCGGTCCTCGACCGTTCGGGGAAACTCTGCGGCGTGCTTTCGATCGACGACATCCTCGCCAAGGCAGGAGACGCCGGCGATGGTTTTCTCACTTACCGAGACGCGGTCATCGCGTTCCAGTCGATCTGCCGGCGGACCGAGCGGGTCGAGGGCACCCTCCGGTAGCGCACCTTCGACGGCTGACGATCGGCGCTCCTCTCCCCGAGATAACAATATATAGATTGTTTCCTCCGGCGACGCTTCTGGAACCCGGCCTGATGAGTCTGGATCAGGCGCTTGCGGGGCGCGCGGATCAGCATGAAGGGGTCAAGGAGGCTCTCGTGAAAGTTCAAGACGTGATGACTTCTCCCGCCCATTCGTGTAAACCGGGCGAAACGGTCGTGGGCGCCGCGCGGGCGATGTGGGACTACAGCTGCGGCGCTCTTCCCGTCCTCGATTCGGAGGGAAGGCTCGCCGGGATGATCACCGACCGGGACATCTGCATGGCTCTGGCAAGGAAGAACCGCTTCCCGGGAGACATCCGCGTACGGGAGGTCATGAGCCCGCATCCCTTCGTGTGCCATCCTGGGGATGAGGCGGAGTCGGCTCTGGCGACGATGGCCAAACGGCAGGTGCGCCGCCTTCCGGTCGTCGACACACAGGGACGGCTGGTCGGGATCGTCTCGGTCAATGACGTTCTGGCCCGCGCGACTTCGCCCGGCAAGGATCTGCATGGGGCCGATGAAGTCCACCGCCTCGTGGTCGAGACACTCCTCGAGCTTTGCGCGCCGCCACCCGAGGGACTCAGGACCCCTGGAATGTCCGCCTGAGACGGAGGGACAATCGGGCGAGAGACTTCGTCGCGCCGATTCCTACAACCGAGACCGTCCCGGGTTCCTCGCCGGACCTCCAGAAAGGCCTCCCGAATGCGAAAGCATCTGCGGATCCTCGTGGCGGTGGATTTCTCTCGGGATTCCGATCGAGCTCTCCGGGCCGTGGCGGACCTGGCTCGGAAGACGGAGGCCTCGGTGACCGTAGCCCACGCTCGCCCTTTTTCTGACCTGCGAGCAGCTGTGGAACAGGATCGCGGCGACCTGGTTCAGCGCTCGACCCCGGCACTTCGGCGAGGGCTGGCAACCCACTACCGGGCGCGTCTCGAGGCGGCAGGAAAGTTGGCGGGCGGCGCCCGCATGCGGCTGCTCCGGGGATGGCCGGCGAAGGCGATCGCCCGAGAGGTGGCTCGCGGTTATGACCTCATCGCCATCGGGCAGCGCGGCCGCGGAGGCGTCCGGAGGGCACTGTTCGGCAGCACCGCCGAGGAGCTGATCCATAGGGTCCACGTTCCCGTCCTCGTCGTGCGGTCCCCTTCGAAGCGGGGCCGGTGAGCAGCGCCGGGATCGAGGCGGCGCTTCATCCGGGCCTGTCGGAAGTCGAGGCTCGGCGCCGCCTCGCGCAGGAGGGGTTCAACGAGCTGCCCGCCGCCCCTCGGCGAGGAATTCTCGCGATCGCGCTCGAGACGGTTGCCGAGCCGATGATTCTGCTGTTGATCGCCGCCAGCATCATCTACCTCCTGCTCGGCGATCTGCGCGAGGCGCTGGTGCTGTTCGCCTCGATCGGCGTGGTGGTCGGGATTTCCCTCTACCAGAATCACAAAACGGAGCGCGCGCTGGAAGCGCTCAAGGATCTTGCCAGTCCCCGGGCGTTGGTGATCCGGGATGGAAGCCAGCGGCGAATCCCCGGCCGCGAGGTCGTTCGCGAGGACGTTGTGATCCTCGCCGAGGGCGATCGGGTTCCCGCCGACGCGCTCCTGCTCACCGGGACGAGCCTGCAGGTGGACGAGTCGCTCTTGACAGGCGAGTCGGTGCCCGTGCGAAAAGCACCCGCGGCGGGACCGGTCGCCCGCGCCCAACCGGGCGGGGACGATCAGCCTCGCCTCTACGCGAGCACGATGGTCGTCCGCGGGGAGGCGGTCGCTCGCGTGACGGCAATCGGCGCCGAGACCGAGGTGGGTCGGATCGGCCGCACGCTCCAATCGATCGGCAGGGACGCCACAAGGCTGCAGCAAGAGACTCGCCGCGCCGTCCGCATCCTGGCGACTGTTGGCCTCGCCATCTGTGTTCTGGTGGTCGTCGTCTACGGCGCGATGCGCGGCGACTGGTTACGAGCCTTCCTCGCGGGACTCGCGCTGGCGATGTCCATCCTCCCCGAGGAGTTCCCAATCGTCCTGACGATCTTCCTCGCTCTGGGCGCCTGGCGCATCTCGCAAAAACGCGTGCTGACGCGGCGGGTCGCGGCGATCGAAAGCCTGGGGGCGGCAACGGTCCTCTGCGTGGACAAGACCGGCACCCTGACGATGAACAGGATGGAGCTGCGCGCCGTCACCGCCGGCCAGACGGAACACGTGATTGCGCCCGACGCCGCCGACCCGCTCCCGGAAGCCTTCCATGAAGTGGTGGAGTACGCGATTCTCGCGAGCCACCGGGATCCCGCGGGTCCCATGGAGCAGGCCATCCGACGGATGGGGCGCGGCACCGCCTTCGTCCGGGACCATATCCACCGCGACTGGACGATCGTCCGCGAATACCCGCTCTCTCCGGAGTTGCTGGCCGTGTCCCATGTCTGGAGATCGCCGGAAGGCATCGCCTACGTCGTCGCGGCCAAGGGAGCTCCCGAGGCGATCGTGGACCTCTGCCATCTGGATCCGGCCGCGGCGCGAGACGTGATCGGGCGAGCCCAGTCGCTGGCCGCGCGGGGGCTGCGTGTGCTCGGCGTCGCGCGCGCGCGCTTCGAAGCTCCGGCCCTGCCGCGCGGTCAGCACGACTTCGAGTTCGAGTTCCTTGGACTGCTCGGGCTCATGGACCCGGTGCGCCCGGGCGTTCCCGCCGCGATCCGCGAATCCTCGGAAGCCGGGATCCGCGTCCTGATGATCACGGGCGACTACGCCGCCACGGCGCAGAGCATCGCGCGGGAGATCGGCCTGGAGTCGCCGGAGGAAATTCTCACGGGACCCGAGCTCGAAACGATGGATGATGCGGACCTCGCGCGGCGTGCCCGGCAGGCTCGGATCTTCGCCCGGGTCGTCCCGGAGCAAAAGCTGCGCATCGTCCGGGCCCTTCGATCGCAGGGAGAGATCGTCGCGATGACCGGCGACGGGGTTAACGACGCGCCCGCGCTTGCCGCCGCCGACATCGGCATCGCGATGGGAGGTCGCGGCACGGATGTGGCGCGCGAGGCTGCGGCTCTGGTCCTTCTCGACGACGACTTCTCCTCGATCGTCGCCGCAGTCCGCCTGGGTCGCCGCATCTTCGACAACCTGAAGAAGGCGATCGCTTATCTGCTGGCGGTCCACGTCCCGATCGCGGGCATGTCGCTCATCCCGGTCCTCTTCGGCTGGCCTCTGGTTCTCCTGCCAGTCCACATCGTCTTCCTGGAGTTGATCATCGATCCCGCCTGCTCGATCGCCTTTGAGGCGGAGCCGGAAGAGGCCGACATCATGAAGCGTCCTCCGCGCCCATCCAGGGAGGGACTCTTCGCTCTCCGGGGGGTCTCTCTGGCCCTGCTGCAAGGGATCGCCGTGCTCGCGATCGTGCTGGCGGTCTACCTCGTCACGGTCCATCGCGGGAAGGGGGAAGACGAGGCGCGGGCGATGTCTTTCGTCACGCTGATCGTGGCCAACCTCGGCCTGATCCTGACCGATCGCTCTCAGTCGCGTTCCACCGTCGCGTCGCTCAAGACCCGCAATGCCGCGCTCTGGTGGGTCGTCGGAGGAGCGGCGGCGTTCCTCGGGCTCGTTCTCACCTTGCCCGTGCTGCGGCGGCTCTTTCTCTTCGCTCCCCTGCACGCGGACGATCTCTTAATCTGTGTCGCCGCGGGGGTCGCGAGCGTTCTCTGGTTCGAGATTCTCAAGGCCGCCCGGCGCCCCCGAAACCGGGAACTCGGTGTGGATGCATCATGCCCATCCGGGTCTGCGGTGGGAAGATGATTGCGGTAGAGACAAGATGACAGCTCAACACGTCATGACCTCTTCCTCTCTGGGGGCCGGCGCTCGGCGACGCGTGCGCTCCGAAAAGCGTGTCGAGACACGGGTCTTGAAGAAGCGCACCCAGACGCGGAAGCGCTCTTCCGAAGAATCACCTGCTACTCGGGTGCTGGCGGAGGCGCTGGCGACCCTCGTTCTCCTCCTCGCGATGCTCTTCGTGTTGCTCGCCCCGGAGTGAGACGCGAGCGGCCGTCCGCTAGAAACGTCTCAGGACGTCGTCGACCGTCTCGGGGCGGAAGATCACGAGTGTTTTGGTCCCGTCTTCCGACTCGATGTCCAGGGCTTCCTCGGCGCCGTCGTCGGCGAGCTCGACCCAGACCTGGATCGGCTTCTCGACTTCATGCTCGACGTGGTTCTTCGGATCGCGCCCCATGTGGATCGAGATCGGGCCGCGGCCCGTGCGGCCGGCGACGATTCCCTCGAGCGGCAGGTCGCGCGCCCCGACCTGGCAGCCGAGACGAGGACTCAGAATGCGGACTGTGGCGGGCCAGTCCTCGTGGCGCTCCGAGAATCCGCGGAAAAAATTGAACCACTCGGCCCGCGGGACTTGTCGGTCGCGCATCGTTGCCTCCTGCGGTTGTCCTCTCACCGTACGGGTCGGTCCAACCGCTCTCTCAGACTAAACGCCTCCGCGCGCTCTGCATATGATTCATTCGCATCAAGGGGCGCGCCGCGAGAGCGACGACCTTGACGCGGGAGGTTGCTCTGTCGAGCAAGACTGACTCTTCTGCCGCGACTCTCTATCCTGCCCACGAGGAACGGGACGTCGTTCTTCGCTCGGGCTCGACGCTTCGCCTGCGCCCGATCCGTCCAGGGG
>JBKPDV010000047.1:0-30169 GCA_046728075.1 Acidobacteriota bacterium
ATCTGGTTCTTCTCACACGCCTGGAGGACTCGACGATCGAGGCCCGCGCCCTGGCGGGGCGTTCGGGCGCGGCGGTCTCGACGGCCACCGTGACTCTCTACCGGTTCGACTGGAACCAGCGCCACGCGGCGGTGGAAGCCAGGAAGACCGGCTCCGACGGTTTCGTCCGCTTCGATTGGGCGCCGGGACGGGAAGGCAAGTCTTACTTTCTCCTCGCGCAGAAGGGTAAAGACGCGACTCTGGACGCCAACTACCTTTCCCTAGCGAAGAGCTCGGAGCCTTCCGATACGACGCAATCGCTCGTCTACACCGACCGGAGCATCTACCGTCCTCTCCAGACGCTCGACTGGAAGGTGCTCGTCTTTCGCGGACGCCGCGATCTGGGGCGCTTCGCGGTGTCGCCGTCCTCGGCCGTGACCGTCTCTCTGGTCGACGCGAACAACCAGAGAGTCGAGCAGCAAACCGTCTCGACCAACTCCTACGGCACCGCCTCGGGACAGTTCCGAATCCCTGCCGGGAGAGTTCTCGGCAACTGGCGTGTCGATAGCTCGGCCAACGGCTCGGCCTCCGTCTCCGTGGAGGAGTACAAGCGCCCGACGTTCGAAGTGACCTGGAAGGATCCGGAGGGCACGCTGCGGTTGAACCGTCCGGTCCGCCTCACGGGCTCCGCCCGCTACTACTTCGGGCTTCCCGTGGCGCACGGCACCGTCGTCTGGAGCCTGACGCGTCAGCCCGAAATCCCCTGGTGGTGGTGGCACTGGGGGTGGATCAACGCCTCGCTCCAGCGCGAGCAGACCGTTGCCCAGGGAAGCTCACCCGTCAAAGAGGATGGGACATTCGAGGTCTCCTTTACGCCGGAAGCCGACGAGCGGCTCAAGGGAAAACAGAAAGAGCTCATCTACCGATACTCGGTGACCGCATTTGTCACCGATGAGGGGGGAGAGACTCGCGCGGCGTCCCGAGCGCTGCGGATCGGAACAGTCGCCATCGAGGCGGCCGTGAGCATGGACACCGCGTTCTTTCGCGAAGGCACCCCGGCTCAGCTGTCGGTTCTCCGCAGCGACACAAACGGCGTCCCCCGCCCGGGAGAGGGAAGCTGGCGCCTCTACGAGGTCGTGCAACCGGCCGAGACCCTGCTTCCCTCGCAACGCCCTGTCGCGGTCGATCCAGCCGTCGAGCGGTATGCCACGCCCGGCGATCGGCAGAAAGCGCGCTGGGACACGCAGGAGAACCTGGAGGCGATCTGGCGCGACTGGGCAGACGGGAACGAACGCGCGAAGGGGATCGCGAAGCACGACGCGAAGGGGGTCGCGCGTGTGGAGCTCCCGGAGCTTCCCGCCGGGGTCTACCGGTTGCGCTACGAGACCGCAGACGAGTTCGGGGGAAAGCGGGAGATCGCCAAGGAGTTTCTCGTGGCCGGCCGGCGCACGCCGCTTCGGGCGGCGGCGGTCCTCTTAGCCGAATCCTCTTCCGTCTCGGTCGGCGCCGTGGCGCGCCTCTTCGTCGGCTCCGGTTTCTCGGATCAGCCGCTGTCTCTGGAGATCTTCCGCGACGGGAAGTTGAAAGAACGGCGGGAGGTGACCGGCGGCGAGCGTCGATTGATCGAGATCCCGATCGAAGAAAAGGACCGGGGCGGCTTCGGCGTGCGCCTCGCGTTCCTGCGCGATCACCAATACATCGCCCCCACCGTTTCGATCTTCGTCCCGTGGGACGACAAGAAGCTCTCTCTCTCCTTCGCGACCTTTCGCGACAAGATCCGCCCCGGCTCCTCGGAGACCTGGCGGGTGACGGTCAAATCACCCGACGGGAAACCGGTCGAGCAGCGGTCCGCGGAGCTTCTCACCTACATGTACGACCGCAGCCTGGACGCCTTCCGCCCGCACACGCCTTCCGATCCGTTGTCGGTCTATCCCAGCCACACGGCGGTCGGCTTCGAGCGGGCGAGCCTCGGAGAGACGTACGGACAGTGGGTCTCCAACGACAACTTCGGAGTCACGTCGACGGGCCCGACTCTCGTCGGAGATCACCTGAAGTTCTTTGGCGGGTACGCGATCGGCGGAATGGGCCGGCGAGGAATGATGCTCGGCGGTGTCGCTGCGGCGCAGGCGCAGCCGGCCTCCGTGTCGGAAGAAAAGTCCAACGCGATGCCGGCCAGGGAAAGGCAAGAGGGGGATGAGTTCCGGGCCGACAAGAAAGAGGCGGCCGCGAAGGCGCGCACCCCCGCCCCCGCTCCCGAGCTGCGGAGCAACTTCTCCGAGACGGCCTTCTGGCAACCGCATCTCTTGACCGACGCGTCCGGCGCGGCCGTCATCGAGTTCACCGTTCCCGACTCGGTGACCTCCTGGAAGGTCTGGGTGCACGCCGTCACTCGCGACCTGAAAGGCGGCTCCGTCCAGAAGGAGACGCAGAGCGTCAAGGACCTGATGGTGCGCCCCTACGTGCCGCGGTTCCTGCGGGAGGGGGATCGGGCGGATCTGAAGGTCGTCGTGAACAACGCGTCGGCCGCAAGGCTCGCCGGAAAAGTCTCCATCGAGATCGTCGACGTCGAGACCAACGGCAACGCCGCGGCGGAGTTCGGCCTTCCCGCCGCGGGAGGCTCCTCGCTCTTCGCCGCGGAGGCCAGGGGAAGCGCCAACGTCACGTTTCCCGTCTCCGCCCCGCGCCGGGTTGGCACGTACGCGTTCAAGGTAACGGCCGCCGCGGGAGACGTCAGCGACGGGGAGCTGCGCCCGGTTCCGGTCCTGCCGGGCCGCATGCACCTGATCGAATCCCGCTTCGTCGCGGTCAAGGAAGGGTCGTCTCGCACGATGAAGTTCGAGGAAATGGCCAGGACGGACGATCCCAGCCGTGTCGATGAGCAGCTCGTCGTGACCGTCGACGCGCAGCTCTTCGAGTCCGTGTTGAATGCGCTGCCCTACCTCGTCCATTACCCCTACGAGTGCACCGAGCAGACGCTGAATCGTTTCGTGCCGACGGCGATCGTGTCCGCGCTCTTCCGCGACTACCCGGCCATCGCGAAGATGGCCGAGGGACTGGCCAGGCGCGAGACGCGGCTTGAGACGTGGGACACCCAGGACCCGAACCGAAAGATGGCCCTGGAAGAGACGCCGTGGCTGCGCGAGGCCCGGGGCGGACGCGAGACCGGAGGCGAGCTCGTCCGCGTGCTCGATCCGAAGATCGCCCAGGCCGAGCGCGACGCGGCGCTCGTTAAGCTCGCCAAGGCGCAGACCGCGTCCGGCGGCTTTCCCTGGTGGCCGGGCGGCCCCCCCTCTCCCTACATGACGATCTACATCCTCCACGGCTTCGCCAACGCCCTGGAGTTCGGCGCGGAGCCCCCCAGGGACATGGTCGAGAAGGCATGGGCCTACGTCCGCGGCTACGTCCGCGACGATCTCGAACGCTGCATGGCGCTCGACGGCTGCTGGGAATTCACGACGTTCATCAATTACACGCTCTCTTCCTACCCGGATCCCTCCTGGTACGCGAAGGCGTTCTCACCTCAGGACCGCCAGCGCCTTCTGGACTTCTCTTTCAAGCATTGGAAGCAGCACGCGCCGTACTGCAAGGCGCAGCTCGCGATGACATTGAAGCGGATGGGCCGAGGGCCAGACGCCGAGCTCGTCTGGGCGAGCGTCATGGACTCGTCCAAGACGGATCCGGATCTGGGAACCTATTGGGCCCGCGAAGACCGTTCCTGGCTCTGGTACAACGACACGATCGAGACTCAGGCCTTCGCGCTGCGAGCGCTCGAAGAAGTCACGCCCAAGGATTCCCGGGGCGACGGCCTGGTGACGTGGCTCTTTCTGAACAAGAAGCTCAACCAGTGGAAGTCCACGAAGGCGACGGCGGAAGTCATCGCGTCGCTCGCCCACTATCTGAAGAAGCAGGGAGCTCTTTCGGTGCGTGAAGCCGTCTCGGTGTCGGTTGGATCCCAGAAGGTCCGCTTCGTCTTCGAGCCGGACCAGTACACCGGCGCGAAGAATCAGGTCGTCGTGCCGGGAGAAAAGATCGATCCGAAGACTTCCTCCACGATCGCCGTCGAGAAGGAAGGCAAGGGGCTGGCCTTCGCCTCGGCGACCTGGCATTTCTCGACCGAGAAGCTGCCGGCGCAGGGGCGCGGCGACTTCTTTTCCGTTTCCCGGCGCTATTTCGTGCGCGAGTCCACGAAATCCGGCTTCGTCTTGAAGCCCCTGGCCGACGGTGCATCCGTCGCGGTCGGCGATCAGATCGAGGTCCAGGTCTCGCTCGCTTCCAAGCACGCGGCCGAGTACGTCCACCTGCGAGATCCGCGAGCGGCGGGGCTCGAGCCCGAGAACGTGCTCTCCCGCTACAAGTGGGACCTGGGGATCTCCTGGTACGAGGAGACTCGCGATTCGGGCACGAACTTCTTCTTCGAGCAGCTCCCCGTGGGCGAGTACACGTTCAAGTATCGCCTGCGCGCCAACATGTCCGGCGTCTTCAAGGTTTCTCCCGCGACAGTCCAGTCCATGTATGCGCCGGAGTTCAATGCCTTTTCCGCCGGGGCCGTGATCGGCATCAAGTGAGAAGAGTTATCAGTTGTCAGTTGTGAGTTCAGAGCGCCATATCAGATTCGGCATAAATTGAAAAGATTACTTCAGTTTCGCCAGCGCCTGCCGCGCCTCGGTCAACATGGGATCGAGCTCGAGGGCGGCCGTGTATTCGCGTCGGGCGAGGGCGCGATCCTTCTTCTTCTCGTAGAGGGAGCCCAGCCGATGATGCGCCGAGGCGAGCGAGGGCTCGTCCGGTCCTGCCGTCGGCCGATCGAGGTACTTCTTCAAGGCCTCTTCGCCGCGATTCAGCCGCTTGCCCGACGAAGCCGAAAGGAGGCCGATTTCGTAGAGCGCTTCGGGCTGCGACGGCATCGCCGCGAGGGCCTCGAGCTGATCGAACGCGGTCTCGTAGTCCTTCTGATGCTCTGCCAGATGCGCGCGCCAGAGAAGAGGCTCGGGGGAGTCGGGGAATTCCCGCCGAGCGCTTTCGTACTCCCGGGCCGCGTCGTCGTAGCGCTTCTCGTGCTCGGCGATGCGGCCGAAGGCTCCGTGGCCGCGTAAGGCGTCGCGGCGACGGATTTCCTCGGCCTCCCGGAGGGCCTTGTCCCGACCGCCGCCCAGAAAGCCCGGTGCCCTCGAGTAGTACTCCACGAGCGCCGTGCGCGCCGGGAGATTGTTCGCGTCGAGCTCCACGGCGCGCTCGAAGGCCTTCCGAACTTTCTTGGCGAGCGTTGTCTGATGGATCAGGGTCGCCTGCATGGCCTCGGCGCCATAGGCTCGGCCGAGCCAGAGCTGGCACTCCGAACACTTTGGGTCGAGGGCCGTCGCACGCTCGAACCAGAGCGCGGCGCGTTGCTCATCTCCTTCCAGCAGGTAACCGCGTCCGAGCACCACCACCAGGTTCGGGTCGCGGGGATCGCCGCGGGCGCACTCCTCCAGGGACTGCCGCACTTCGACCGCGCGCGGATTCCGCAAAGCGCGTTCCAGCTCTTCCGCGCGACAGTCCTGCGAGGCCCGCGCAGGGGCGGGCAACGCGAGAGCCGACACGATCCACACGAAGCACCGCCATCGAAACAGAAAGAATCGCATTTCCTTGTGCAATACGAAACGAGGAGGCTACCCGATTCCAGGGAACGGCGGTAGCGAAAACGCGACAGGCGGCGGTCTTTACGCTGCGGCGGCTCCGTCGGAAATGATCCGGCCGTCTCGCACTTCGACCACTCGACTGGCCCGCCTGGCAAGCGTCATGTCGTGGGTGATCACGACCATGGTGCGGCCCTGCTGCCAGAGGTCCGTGAAGAGCTGCATGATGTCGCCGCCGGCCGTCGTGTCGAGATTTCCCGTGGGCTCATCGGCCAGGACCACGTCCGGCTGCATCGCGAGCGCCCGGGCGATCGCGACCCGCTGCATCTGCCCACCGGAGAGCTCCGTCGGCTTGTGGTCCATCCTGTCGCCAAGGCCGACGCGTTCGAGAAGCTCGGCGGTCCGCTTTCGCCTTTCCCGGACAGAGATGCCGCCGAACACGAGCGGCATCTCAACGTTCTCGAACGCCGAGATCTGCGGCAGCAGGTTGAATCCCTGGAACACGAACCCCACGCGCCGGTTGCGCACGTCCGCGAGCTGGTCGCGGTCGAGCTTCGACACGTCCTCGCCGCCCAGGCGGTAGCTGCCCGCCGTCGGCGTGTCGAGGCAGCCGATCAGGTTCATCAAGGTGGATTTGCCCGATCCGGAAGGGCCGACGATGGCGACGAACTCGCCCGTGTTCACGGCCAGATCGATCCCCGCCAGCGCCTCGACCTTGATCTTGCCGGTGTCGTAAACCTTGCGGATGCCCTGCATGTGGATGATTTCGGTCGCGCCGGAAATGGGAGTGTGCGTTTGGCTCATTCGTACCTCAACGTCTCTGCCGGATCGATCGCAGCAGCCCGGCGGGCGGGAAAATATCCGGCGAGCAAACCCGCCGTCCCGAGGATCACGACCGTGGCCGCTCCGATCGGCCAGGAGAGGGTTGGTTTTCCGAGAAACTCCAGAACCTTCAGCTGGCCCTGCGGCAGCAGTCCCAGCGCCGTCACGATCAGGATCGCGATCACCGCTCCGAAGAGACCGCCCAGGAGTGTGTAAATGAGTCCCTCCAGGATGAACGGTCCCGTGATCCAGCCCTGCCGCGCCCCCAGGGCCATCTTGACTCCGATCTCGCGCGTGCGTTCTTTCACGACGGCGTACATGATGTTGGCGACACCCACGCAGCCGATGATCAGAGTCAAGGCCCCGATCAGCCCGAAGAACATCTCCATTCCCAGAAAGACCTTCGCATTGATTCGCTGGCCCTTGACCGTGTTCCAGATCCCCCACACGCGCTCATCATTCGGGTCGTAGGAGTACTTCGACCCGAAGAACTGCTTCATGCGCTCGATCGCGCCGCCCATCTCCTCTTCGGTCTCGGTGTGGAGAACGACGACCCAGAGCTTGTCGCGCCCGAAGAGGGCGCGAAAGGTCGAGATCGGGATCACGACATGATTGCGGTCCTGACCGCCGTACGCGCTCGTCTGCGTCTTTTTCTGCATGACGCCGATGACCGTGAAGGGAGAGCTATTGACGAGCAGCGTCTTTCCGACCGGGTCTTCCTTACCGAAGATGTCTTCCGCGATCTCGAAGCCCAGAAAAGCCACCCGCCGTTTCTGCTCCTCGTCCTGCGGCCCGAAGAAGCGTCCTCCCGGCCGCGGATAGTGCTTGCGCGGCTCGCCGTAATTCGCGTTGGTTCCGATGACGCGCCCGTTGACGGTCCTTCTCGCGTATTGAAGAAGCGTCCGGCTGTTGCTCATCTCGCCCCAGGCCTGGACGTCCGGCATCCGCTGTTGCAGGAGCGGGATGTCATCGATGCGGGGTTGGATCCTTCTCCCCTCCGGCAGGCCCTTCCAGACCTTCGACGTCTCCCCGGGCCAGCAGATTGCGAGGTTCTCTCCCATCGCGCGCTGGTTGCGCGCGAACTGCCGCTTCAATCCCTCGCCGAATGCGAGCAAGAGAAGAATCGTCACGGTCCCCCAGGCGATCGAGGCGATCGTCAACGCCGCTCGTTTCTTCTGAAGCCGCGCAGCGCCCACGAAGAGGTGCAGGACGACGCTCAGGTCTCTGCGGCTCACAGTTTCATGACTTTCGGCGCGGGCGGTCGCTTCGCGACCGGCGCCGAGAGAGTTAAAAACGGAGCCAAAACCGGAGACCTCATAGCTTCATCGCCACGACAGGGTCGAGCCGCGACGCTTCCTTTGCAGGGAAATAGCCGGCGAGGAGGCCGGTCGCTCCGAGCACGACTGCCGTAAGCGCGGCGACCGAAAAGGAAATCTCCGGGTCTCCGACGAACTCGGTCGCTCCGAGCTTCGGGACGGCCAGGCAGATCGCAAACGAGAGGGCGAAGCCGATCGCGCCGCCTATCGCGGTGATCAGGATCGTCTCGAGGAGGAACTGGCGGAGAATCCAGCCTTGCCGTGCGCCGAGCGCCATCTTGATGCCGACCTCCTTCATGCGCTCCTCGACGACGACGTTCATGATGTTGGACACGCCGATGCCGCCGACGATGAGCGTGAAGCAGCCGACGATTCCGAGGAAGAGCCGGAAGGACAGAAAGAAAACGTCCAGGAACTTGAACTCGTCCGCCGTGTCCCACACGGAGAGGGCTTCCTTGTCTTTGGGGTCGAACCGCAGCGAGCGCGCGAGCGTCCCCCGGACGGCCACCGTCACGGCTTCCGACTGAGAGGCAGAAACAGGCTGGTAGACGAAGTTGTTTACGTACTTCGCGCCGGTCAGAGCGCGGAATGTGGAGTTGGGCATGTAGGCGCGCCCCTCGTCGCGGCTGTTGTAGCTCGAGTTCTGGACCTTCTCCACCAGGACCCCCACGACGAGGAAGGGAGATCCGCCATACAGAACGGTCTTGCCGACGGCGGGGGCCTTCCCAAAAATGTCGCGGGCGATCTTGTCGCCGAGAAAAAGCACGCGCCGCTGCTCGCGGACATCAGTCGGATTGAGGAACCGGCCGCCCGCCTGCGGTATCAGGTTTCGCATCGAGCCGAACGAGGCATCGACGCCCGAGCAGTCGATCGCGACCGTTTTCATGCCGTAGCGGAGCTTGAGCGTGTCGGAGTACTCCGAAGAGATCGCGACGATGCCCGGCGTCTCCCGCCGGACGGCTTCGATGTTCTCTTCGCGGACCCGAATCCGGCGGCCGCGGCCGAGTCCTTCGAACGGCAGGGAGGTCAAGCCCGGCCAGGCGATCGCGATCCGGTCTCCCAGCCCCGCCGTGTTCTTGATCATCTGCTTGTGGAGTCCGCGCCCGAACGCGAGGAGAAGCGTCACCGCGACCGTCCCCCAGACGATGCCGAAGACCGTCAGGAAAGTCCGCAGCTTCTGGCTGCGAACGTCGCGGATCATCTGGCGGAGTGTTTCTTTGAAGCTCTGCATTAGCGTGCGAGGGGGAGAGTGGGGGAGGGGGTGAGGGGGCGATGAGGCGTCCCCCACTCACCCTCTCTCCCCCTCTCCCACTCCGAAGCTCGCAAGATCCGACTGACTCGGGCCACGTTCGTTGATGGTGCAGAATTCACGGCGTTACGAGATCTTCTTCGGCGGCCGCTCGAGGACCTTGCTTCCCTTCTCGAGCCCGGAAGCGACCTCGACATTCATACCGTCGGAGATGCCGAGCACGATCTCCTTCTTCTTCGGCTCCACCTTTTCGGTTGCGCCGGGCACCTCGACGAATGTTTTCTTGCCGCCGTCCTCGAAGATCACGACCCGTTCGGGCAGGACCAGCACATTTTTCTTCTCCCGGATGATGACGTCGGCGTTGGCCGAGTAACCGGCGCGCAGCACGATCTTGTTGCCCCGGTCGAGCTCGATCTCGACGTCGAAGAGAGTTGCGCCCTCCTTCTGCTGGGCCTGCGGGGCGATTCGCGAAACGCGTCCGGTCACGACGTCGGTCGGGAGAGCGCCCACCTTGATGCGCGCCGGCAGCCCGACCTTCATTTTGCCGACGTCGATCTCGTCGACCGTTCCCTTGAAGATGAGGTCGGTCATATCGGCGATCGTGCCGAGCTCCGTGCCCGGCTGGTAAGAGGTCAGCGGAACAACCGGCTCGCCCGGATTGACGGCCCGCGTCAGAACCGTGCCGGCGACGGGAGCCCGGATGATCGACTCCATCTGAAGGCCCGCGCCCGAGACCCGTCCCTTGCGCGTCAGCTCGCGTTGCTGTTCAGCGCGGCCGAGCGCGATCTTCGCGAGCTCGAACGCCTGGACCTTGGCGTCGAGATCGGACTTGGCGAGCACGCCCGACCGGGACAGCTGTTGGGCGCGCTCGAAATCCGCCCGGGCGAGCTCGTAGGAAGCCTTGGCCGACTCCAAAGTGTGATCCACGTCCGTCAGCTCCTGGGGGGTCGGATCCGGCGCGATCTCGAAGAGGGCGTCCCCCGCGCGCACGGAGTCCCCAACCTGGACGAGGCAATGGCGGACGATGCCGGAGATCTTCGACTTGACCGAGAACTTCTGTCGCGGCTGGATTTGGCCGACCGCGACGGCTTTCTCCGTGATGGCGCCCGTCTGCAGGGTCACGAGCTTGATGCCGTCCTTGTCGTCCTTGTTCGAGCGAGCCCAGGCATAGAGGCCGGCGGCCACGGCCACGAGGACGAGCAGCAAAACCGCTGTCTTGATCAGCTTGCGCATAACGAACCCTCCCCGACAGCGGAATCTCCGAAAGGCAAACCGCTTGTCCTCTAGTTACGCACGAGCCACCCGGAGGTTCGCCCCATCCCGATCAGGATCGGCGGGGCCCTCGCGGGCACTCCTCTCTCCTTAGACGTCGGACGGCTCTTTTCGTTAGGTGCCGCACCCTCGATCCCTTGATAAGCTCGGCCCCCCCAAGAGACCAAACCAGAATGGCGAGCTCGGAATACCAGTTCGTGACCCGCTGGCAGGTCGTCGGAACAGTCGATGAGGTCTCGGAGATCCTCGAAAACCCGGAAGACCTGCCGCGCTGGTGGCCTTCGGTCTACCTGGAGGCCGTCACGGTGGCGCCGCCGCGTGAGGACGGCCTCGGCCGCGTGGTGCGCCTCCACACGAAGGGGTGGCTTCCCTATACCCTCACCTGGGAGCTCAAAGTCGTCGAATCGCGCCGGCCTCACGGCTTCACGATCGAGGCGACCGGAGACTTCGTGGGCCGCGGTGTCTGGACCTTTGTTCAGGAAGGCGCCTGGGTGGGCGTCACGTTCGACTGGCGCCTGCGGGTCGAAAAAATGGGAGTCAAAGAGCTCTCCCCGCTTCTGAGGCCGATTTTTGCGGCGAACCATCGTTGGGCGATGCGCCGCGGCGAAGAGAGTCTGAAGCTCGAACTCGCCAGGCGGCGGGCGAAGGCTGGCGGCAAGGCAGACCTGGCGGCTCCGCCCGGACCGACTTTCACTTCTCCGTGGCCGCTGCTCGTGGGCGCGGTGGCCGTCCTGCTCGGCGCCGTCGCTCTGGCCGGAGCGCTGACCCGCTCTCGCCGGCAGCGGCGCCGTTCGAAGTGGCGCCGATGAGCCAGCTCTGGATGCTCACCGACGTGGCGCTCGCCATGGTTCTGGGATCCGTCATCGGACTCGAGCGGGAGTTCGCGCGCAAGGCGGCGGGGCTTCGAACGCACATGCTGGTGGCCGGCGCGGCGGCCATGCTCGTCGAGGGGGCCCGGGGGCTGCTGGACCAGTTCGTTCTGCCGGGCATCTCGCCGCTCGTCCGATTCGATCCGATACCAGTGATCACCGCTGTTGTCACCGCCGTCGGCTTTCTGGGCGCCGGGGCGATCATTCGTGAGAGGCCCGAGCACGTCGAAGGACTCACCACCGGCGCCTCGATGCTCTTCGCCGCCACGATCGGGGCCTCCGCGTCCCTTCGGCAGTACGGGCTCGCCGTGGGCGCGACGGCTCTCGCGCTGGCGACCCTGCGCGGCCTGCGATGGCTCGAGGAGAAAATCCTCGCTCGCCGGAAGCCCTCCGGCGGCTCGAAGCAGTGAAGTCAGCCGAAAGGCTCCATCGCGAAATCAGCCGGCTCGATGCCACGGCGCTGGTCGTCGGCTCGATGATCGGCTCGGGAATCTTCATCGTCTCCGCCGAGAGCGCGCGCGTGCTGGGAGCGCCGGGCTGGCTGCTGGCTGCCTGGGCAATCGCCGGAGCCCTGACACTCGCGGCCGCCCTTTCCTGCGCCGAGCTCGCGGCGATGATGCCCAAGGCCGGCGGTCAATATGTCTTCTTCCGAGAAGCGTACGGGCCCCTCGCGGGCTTCCTGTTCGGCTGGACCATGTTCCTTGTCGTTCAGTCGGGCACGATCGCGGCGGTCTCGGTCGCATTTTCCCGATTTCTCGGAGTTCTCTGGCCGGGGATCTCCGGCGCCAACAAGCTCGTGACGGTCGGCCGCTTCTCCGTGTCGAGTGTTCAGGCGGTGGCACTCGCCGTCGTTCTCCTGCTGACCTGGTCGAACGCGACGGGATTGAAGACCGGAACGCGCACGCAGAACGTCTTCACGGCCGCCAAGTTCGCCGCGCTGCTCGCGCTGACCGTTCTCGGCATCGTCCTCGGCCGCGGCGCCTCGTTCACGGGGAAGGGCCTCTTCCACGCGGTCTCTCCGGCCGGAGTCCCTCTGGCGGGGCTGGCGCTCGTGGCAGCGCTCGGCACCGCGATGGTCGGACCGCTCTTTTCCCAATCGGCCTGGAACAACGTCACGTTCGCGGGAGAGGAGATCGTTCAGCCGGAGCGAACTCTCCCGTTCGCGCTCTTAGTGGGCTGCCTCATCGTGACGACTCTTTACGTGGCCGCCAACGTGGCCTACTTGAACGTGCTTCCGTTTTATGACGTGCAGCACCCGCCCGAGGATCGGGTCGCGACAGCGGCCGCAACGGCTCTCTTCGGCCCGGGCGCCGCGGCGGCGACGGCTGTCGCGATCATGGTGTCGACGTTTGGCTGCGTCAATGGCCTGATCCTCTCGGGCGCGCGGGTCTCTTTCGCGATGGCGCGCGACGGCTTGTTCTTTCAGGGTCTGTCGCGAGTCAACAGCGCGGCCGTGCCCGGCAACGCGCTGTGGGCTCAGGCCCTCTGGTCCGCCGTGCTCGTCCTGTCCGGCAGCTACAGCGATCTCCTGAAGTACGTGATCTCCGTCGATATCCTCTTCTATGTTCTGCTCGTCCTGGGCGTGATCGTTCTGCGCGTCCGGCGTCCGGATTGGCCGCGTCCTTTCCAGGCTCCAGGCTATCCCGTCCTCCCGATCCTCTACGCGATCGCGGGAGTCGTCCTGATAGCCATCCTGCTCGCCGGCAATCCGCGCACGACCTGGCCAGGATACGCGATCGTCCTGACCGGAGTACCGGTCTATTTTCTGTGGAGACGTAAGCCGGATGGATCGAGATAGAGGGGAGGAGACGCCGATCGCGCCGCCTCCCGTCTCCGGTCTTCCGTTCCCCGTCTTTCACGATCTTGCCGATGGCGCCGCTCTCGTCGAGTATCCCGGCTTCTCGGACGACGAATCCAATGCGAGAGCCGTGGCCGGCGCGCGGGCCCTCGAGCGCGATTCTCCCGAGGGTCTCTTCTCGGCCGTCGTCGGAGCGCGCACTCTTTTTCTCGAGTTCGATCCGGACAAGTGCTCTGTCGAACGGATCGCGTCGCGGCTCGCGACTCGCGAATCGTCGCGCGTCGCCGCTCCCCGTCGAACTCTGCGGATCCCGGTCGTCTACGGAGAAGAGGCCGGCTCGGAGCTTCCGGAGCTCGCCTCCGCGGCCGGTCTCGCGCCGCACGAGTTTGCCCGCCGCCATGCGGCCGCCGTCTATCGAGTCGCTTTTCTCGGATTCGCGCCCGGCTTCGCGTACCTGGCCGGCTTGCCGCCGGAGCTCCAGGCGCCTCGGCTTTCCACGCCGCGTCCCCGGATCGGGGCGGGAACGGTCGCGATCGCCGGACCTTACACGGGGATCTATCCGGGCGGGACGCCCGGCGGGTGGAGATCGATCGGTTCGACGCACGTCCGTCTCTTCGATGCGGCGACCGATCCGCCCACACTTTTTCTTCCGGGTGACGAAGTCCGCTTCGAGAGGGTGGATTCGGAGAGGTTGCTGCCACCGCCGGAGCAGCCGGTGGTTGCGCATCCGAAAGAGAAAACAGCTGCAGCGCTCTTTCGCGTCGTCGGTCCCGGAGTCTTCACGTCGGTACAGGGCGCCCCGCGTTTCGGCTGGTCCTCCTATGGCGTGCCGCCGGGCGGCGCCATGGATCGGATCGCGCTGGCGCAGGCCAACGCGACGCTCGGTAATTCAGAGAACGCCGCCGCGCTCGAAATGACTCTCGTCGGCGCGGAGTTGGAAGCGCTTGCCGAGACCACCATCTGCCTGGCCGGCGCCGAGGCGGAGGTCGAGTCCAATGGAAAAACCGTCGCTCTCGAAGAGACGATTGCGGTCCGCCGCGGCGACCGATTACGAGTCGGGCGGATCCGCGGCGGCGTGCGAACCTATCTTGCCGTCGTTGGGGGCTTCGCGCCCGCGGCTCGTTTTGAAATCTCGCAGCGCCTCGCGGCCGGCGCCCTCCTCTTCGCTCCCCCCGTCCCCCCGTCTCCCCGTCCCCCCGTCTCTCTTTCTCCCCACGCCCGAGTGTCCCAGAGTCCCCGCGTCTCTGACCCGAGCCCGTCCCCGACCTCAGAGACCGTGGTACGGGTCGTGCTTGACCCTCGTGAGGTTCCCTTCCCCAAAGAGGGAGTTGCCACGTTTCTCTCATCGGCCTACCGCGTCTCGGCATCGAGTGACCGGCGGGGCATTCGGCTGGAGGGACAACCGATTGCGCTGTCGAGAAGCCCGGATATCCCTCCGGAGGGGACCCCTCTCGGCGGGATACAGGTCGCACGCGACGGACTGCCGATCGTACTCGGGCCCGACCGCCCGGTGACGGGGGGATACGCTCGCGTCGCAACGGTGATCCAGGCGGATTTTCCCCTTCTTGCTCAGAGGCCCGCGGGCGGGGCCCTGCGGTTCGTTGCGGTCCCTCTCGCAGAAGCGCTCGCGGCGAGAGTAGGATGACAAGACCGTGATCATCGACCTCAATGCGGACGTGGGGGAGGGTCTGGAAGATTCCCTGGTTCTTCCCTTCCTGACTTCCGCCAATGTCGCGTGCGGGCTCCACGCCGGTGGGCCCAGGGTCATGGACGAAACCGTGGCGCAGGCCCTTGCTCATGGAGTCCGAGTCGGAGCGCATCCCGGCTATGCGGATCGGGAAAACTTCGGCCGGGTGCAGGTCGAGATGCCGGCGGAGGACGTGGAGCGCCTCGTGCTCTATCAGCTCGGGGCTCTCGACGCATTTGTTCGGCCGCGAGGCGAGCCGCTCACACACGTCAAGCCGCATGGCGCGCTTTACCACGCCGCTGGGGAGTTCCCTGACGTGGCCCGCGCGATAGCCGAGGCCGTTCGCCGTTTTCGACCCGCGCTCATCCTCGTCGGGCAGGCAGGCTCGATGCTCCTGGAAGCAGGACGCGACGCGGGACTGCCGGTCGCTGCCGAGGGCTTTGCCGACCGTCGATACCAGTCAGACGGCACCCTCATCCCGCGGACGCGGCCGGGCGCTCTTCTGACCGATCCGGAGGAGGCGGCTGAACAGGCCCTGTCCATCGCGCGCGGCGGCACGGTCCTGTCGGAAGACGGTTCGCGCGTGGAAGTACACGCGCAGACCATCTGCCTTCATGGAGACACACCCAATGCGCCGGCGATCGCTCGCCGTGTGCGCGAAGTTCTTCGCCAGCAGGGGATCGGAGTCGCTCCGCTCGAGCGCGTTCTTCGCGACCGGCAGCCCTCCGATTCGCCGGCCGCTTCACCCAGCCGTCATGTTTGAGCCGGAAGAGGGAACCGCGTCGGAGCCGCAGGAGCCGGGCTACCGGGAGCGTTTGCGCGACGCGCTCTCAGCCGCTCGAGATCTTTTCTCCACACGCGCGGAGATCTTCGGGCTGGAGGCGGCGGAAAAGGCCGGGTACCTGGGGCGCGGTCTCGCCGCGTTTGCGGCGGCCCTGGTGACCGGATGGCTCGCGATGCTCCTCCTCGCGGCTCTCCTGGTTGCGCTCTTCACGCTGCTCTTCGGTCAGGTCTGGGCGGGGATTCTGGCGACCCTCGTTCTGTATGGAGGAGCGTGCGCCGCGGCGGTCGTCTTCGGATGGAAGTCGCTCACGAAAGTCCGCCCGCTGGATTTTCCGGTCACGAGCGCAGAGCTCGCCCGCGACTGGGAGGCGGTCTCCCGCAGTTTGCAAACGGAATCGGAAGAGGCCGTATCCGGAGACGGCAGCCGGCCCCGCGTCCCCGACTCGGCAGGGGTCAGGCCCCGTCCGGGTTACTCGGCGGACGACCTGGAAGCGCGCTTTCGAGAGGGAGCGGAATGAAAGACTCCGATCGACGTCTCGAGGAGCTCGTGCGGCAGGGAGAAATCGAGCGCCGAGCTCTGGCAGGCGAAGTTGGGGAAATCGCGCAGGAGGTCCGCCGCCGGCGCGCCCAATGGCGGATCGCCGGCTTCCTGGCGGGGGGGCTCGCCGCTGCCGCGACGGCGGTCTATAAGCTCTTCGGAAAGGGTTCGCTCGCGGCGAAGGTCGGCCGGTATTCCTCGGCCGCTTCACTGGTTCTGGGACTCACCCGCGCGGCCCTGCGGCTGCGCCGCTTCTTGTAGTTCTCAGTTCTCAGTTCTCAGTTCTCAGTTCTGTTTCCAGCTTCGTCTTAAACTGAAAACTGAAAACTGATAACTAGCTCACTAAGGGACGCCTTGTCCTCGCGGGAGGACCCTCTCGCCCCGCATGGCTCAGATAAGTCTTTTATTTCCAAAGAGTCAGCATGGCACCCGTGTTGCGATGAAGAGACGTGTCCGCGCATTTGATGCGCGGGGGAGGTCGATATGAAAAACGCAGTTCGCACCGCATTGTCGGCAACGGCTCTTTGTGCCGGGCTGGCCTTCGTCGGGGCATCCGCGGCGAGCGGTCAGGTTTTCTTCCAGGGCAATTTCCCGGTCCCGCACGGCCGGATTTCCGTGGGAGTCGGCGTGCCGGCTTTCGCGGTGGGCGCGTACGTTCCGGGTCCGTATATCGGTCAGATCGTGTACGTGCCCGGCTACGGCTACGGCTTCTACTGCGACGGCGCCTGGGTACCCGTGCGCCAGTATGCGCGCGGCTGGGTGGTTTACCAGCGTCCTTTCGTGATCGCGAGAGAACGACTGTTCGGGTTCCACGGCTCTCACCGTTTCACCCGCTTCGATCGCGGCGGACGGTTCGACAGCAATCGGGACGGACGCATCGACCGGTTCGATCGGAATCGGGATGGGCGCTCTGACCTCAATCGGGACGGCCGCGGATCTCTCGATCGCCGCTACTGAGCTGTCTCTTCGTAGAGATTTCGAAGCCCCGCTCGCGCGGGGCTTTTTTTTCCTAACTACCGACTACTGACTACCGACTACCGACTATTTGACTTACCGACTATCGACTACCGACGACCGACTTCTCATCTTCTACCGGGAAATCCTGGAAGATGCGCTGCGCAATGAGCTCATAGCCCTTGCGGTTTGGGTGAAACCGATCCCCGGCCAGACGCTCCGGCCGCCCGAAAAAAATGTCGAAGGTCGGCACGACCGAGACGCGGGGAAAGGCGAGTACCGTCTCCTGCGCGGCCGCGTTCCAGGACAGAATGACGGAGGCCGAGAGGCGCGAAGCCGAGAAGTCCTCGCCGAAAGGGTTGTAAAGACCGACCAGACAGATCGGGGCCGAGGAATTCGCTTCGCGGATCGCGGAGAGGATCGCGCGGAGATTCTCGAGATAGCGGCGGCGCGCCTGGCCGACTTGTTCGACGGCTTTGACGGGAGCATCGGCGGGTGCCGGCACCGCGTGGGAGAGATCGTTGCCGCCTGCCGAGAGAAGGATCCAATCGGCGGTCGCGGCGATCGCCCGGAAGCTGGCGCTCTCCACGGAGGTGCGAACATCGCCCGACTCCGCGCCGTTGACCCCGAGGTTGACGACGTCGACCGGACCTCGCCTGCCCAGAAGATCGGAGACATCCGTCGCGAACCCGCGCCCTTGCTCGTCCCCGGTTCCGCGCGCCAGAGAGTCGCCGACGACCAGCAGAACGCGGCGGCCCGCCGGTTTAGCGATTCGGCTGGAGGCAGCCGGCGGCGGGGCCGAGCCCAGCGGCTCCCCTGCCGTTCCTCGCAGAGCAAGCCAGAAACCGACGCCGAAGACGGCAGCGGCGCTTAAACCGACGAGCGCCGGAACGTACCAGAGCCAGAGACGCGAGGTGACGCGCACGCGGGAGAGCTTACAGCTCGCAGCTCACAGCTTTCAGCTGACAGGCTCGCGGTGGCTGTCTGGCTGACAGCTGAAAGCTTCGGGCTCGTTGGAAGAACGCGGCCTGTGAGAAAGTCTTCCCGATGCCGGAATCGGTCTTGATCGCGGAACACCTGGTCAAGCGCTTCGGCCGCCGCGAGGCGGTCTCCGACGTCTCCTTCGAGCTGGCGGCGGGCGAGGTTTTCGGTTTTCTAGGGCCCAACGGCGCCGGAAAGACCACCACGATCCGAATGCTCGTCGGCCTCGCCCGGCCGGACAACGGCCGCATACGGGTCTTCGGATTCGATCTCGCCCACGAGTTCGCCTCCGCTATGGCACACGTCGGGTGCATCGTGGAATCCCCGGATCTCTACCGGTATCTGACCGGGCGGGAGAATCTGCTTCACTTCGCGCGGCTGCTTCCCGACGGTGCGAAAGAGCGGATCGGCGAGCTCGCGCGGCTCGTGAATCTGGAAGAGCGGTTGGACGACGAGGTCTCGACCTATTCCCTGGGAATGCGTCAGAGGCTCGGAATCGCTCAGGCACTGCTTGGCGGGCCGTCCCTCCTGGTCCTGGACGAGCCCGCCAATGGCCTGGACCCCGCCGGGATCCGGGAAATCCGCGGCCTCGTCCGCGCCCTGGCCCGCGAGAGAGGCATCGCGGTCTTCGTCTCGAGCCATCTGCTTTCCGAAGTGGAACAGATGTGCGATCGCGTGGCGATCATCCACCGCGGGCGCACGCTGGCCTCCGGCACCGTCCGGGAGCTGCTCGAGCGTTCCCCCGCCGGAAGAACGAGGTTTCTCGCCCGGCCGGTCGAGAAGGCCGCGTCGATCCTCGCGGGAATTCCTCGCGTCTCGGACGTCCACGCCGAAGACGAGTCGGTGGTCAGCGCCGCGATCGAGCGCGAGGCGATACCCGGAGCCATCGCGGCCCTCGTCGGCAACGGAGTCGAGCTCTCCGGAGTCGAACGCGCCTCCTCGACGCTCGAGGAGGTGTTTCTCGAGGTGACGGGAGGGGAGACGGTGTGAGAAAGCAGTCGGTAGTCAGTAGTCGGTAGTCAGTAGTTCGTAGCCGGGCTCCACTACCGACTATCGACTACCGACTTGGTCCTAACGAGACGGATGGTGCCATGCGATTCCTTCCCTTAGTCGAAAACGAAGTCTTGAAGCTCCTCAAGCAACGTCGCTTCCGTGTGGTCTTTCTGATTCTGGTCGCGCTGATCGGCCTGATCGTCTTTGCGCAGGCCAAGGGGAGGCAGCGTTTCTTGACCGGGCGGGACTGGCGGGTTCGCGTTGCCGAGCGGGTGGCGGGGATGCAGAACGCCGTGCGCACCCGCCGGATGCCGCAGTCGGCGGAGCGCTGGACGCGCTTCGAGATCGCGCGTTTGCAATATCACCTGGATCGCGGCATCGATCCCGACGCGATCTCCGGACCGCTCTTCGTTCGGATCTTCGCCAATGCGTCGAGCTACCTGCTGCTGCCGCTCCTCGCCCTGGTCTTCGCCTCCGACATCGTGTCGTCGGAGTTCACGCAGGGAACGATCAAGCTGCTGCTGACGCGCCCCGTCAGCCGCGCTCGCGTCCTCGCCGCCAAGCTCGCGGCCCTTTGCCTCGCGATCACGGTCATGGTGCTGGTGGGAGGGTTGGTCGCCTACGCCTTCGGCGGCCTGGCGTTTGGCTACCGCGGCTGGGGCGCCCCGATCCTGACGGCCTTCCACTTTGCCGCCGGAACGTTCGACACGGCGGCCGTACGCGCGATTCCCCTCTGGGAAGACGTCGTTCTGGTGTTCGGTCTGGCCTGGTACGCCGCGATCGCGGTGGGGGCGCTCGGTTTTCTCGCCTCGGTCCTGTTGCGCTCGACGGCCGCCGCGATGGGAACCATGTTCGCCGCGCTGATCGCGGGCACGATCCTGCCCCGCGTGGCTCCGACGTGGGAGGCGCAGAAGTATCTCTTCGCGACGAATCTTCCCCTACCCGACTACTACTCCGGCTCGCCGCCTCCGATCGAGGGGATCACGCTTCTCTTCGCCGCCGTTGTCCTGACTGTCTGGGCCGTCGTGGCGGTCGTGACTGCATTCATCGTGTTCCTGCGGAGAGATGTCCTCGCTTAACGGGCGAACGGCGTACGGCGAACGGCGAATGGCGGGAGAAAAGTCTAAGTCTCCGCTCGTTCGCCTTTCGCCTTTCGCCTTTCGCCCGCTTCCGCAGTTGGGGTGAGACAGTCCCGCAGCGCCTCGAAGAGCAGGTTGACGTTGACGGGCTTGGAAAGAACCGCACAAACTCCCGATTGCTCGATACGGCGGCGGTCTTCATCCGCCGTCACCCCGGTCAAAGCGATCACGGGGAACTCGAGCCTTCGCTTCTTCTGGCGCAGGCGAAGCCACTCGGCGCCGTCTCCGTCGGGTAGCGTGATATCCAAGACGACCACGTCGGGGCGCAGGCGCCCCGCGAGGCTCTCAGCCTCGGCCAGTGAGCCTGCCTCTTCCACACGGTAGCCCTCCGACTCGAGAAGGCTCTTCAAGCCGTAGCGGGAGGAAGCGTCGTCCTCGACGATCAGAACGCGGTGGGACTGTCCCGCGGCGTCGAGTCCGGCGGGAGTCGCGCCCTTGCTCCACCGGGTTGCGCCGGCGGCCGGCTCGGAGGGCTCGGGAAGCTCCGGGAGAGTGAAGGAGACGCGCGTGCCCTTTCCCTCGCGGCTGTTGAAGAGAAGATCCCCGCCCATCAGCTCGACCAATTGCTTGGAGATCGGAAGGCCCAGCCCGGTTCCGCGCGGAACCTCGCCGGAGCTCGTGCGGATCTGGCGGAAGGGCTCGAACGCGGCGGCGACGAGGTGGGCCGGCACGCCCGCGCCCGTGTCCTCAACCTCGAAGGCCATCGAACCCTGCCAGCGGTTGGCCCGGAGCACCACGGTTCCCTGGGAGGTGTACTTGACCGCGTTGGAGAGCAGGTTGATCAATACGCGCGAGAGCTTCTCCCTGTCGAGCACGGCGCTTGCCGGCATCTCATCGCCTTCTTCGAGCAGGAGAGTCAGGCCCTTGCTGCGAGCCTGGGGCTCGATGATGTCCGCCATTTCCTTCAAGAAGGCGGGGAGGTCGAGCCTCTGCGGATGCAGATCGCGCTGGCCCGCCTCGAGCTTCGCCAGATCCAGGATGTTGTTGATCATCCGGAGCAGTGTCTCGGCGCTCTCCCGAATCACGCCAATGTCGTGAAGGCGGCGTTGCTCGTCCGCAGGAGTCTTGCCTTCACGCTCGATCAAGTGCGAAAGCAGGAGGATCGTATTCAAGGGCGTGCGCAGCTCGTGAGAGACGGTCGAGAGAAAATCGGATTTCAGCCGGTCGAGCTCGGCGAGCTTTTCGTAGGCTTCCGCGTGCTGCTTCATCGCGCGGCCCTGTTCGCGGATCGCGCGTCCGATGCGGATGAGCGAACGCGCGCGGGCTCGGAGCTCCGCGCTGTCGATCGGCTTGCCGATGAAGTCGTCGGCCCCCGCTTCGTATCCGCGCTCGCGATCGACAGCTCCCGCCGTCACCAGCAGGACCGGCAGATAGTCGGGAGAGCTCGCGATCAGATGGGAACTGAGCTCGTAACCCGAGTCCGCTCCGAGCACCACGTCGACGACGGCCAGATCGAACCTGCGGTCGTCAAACTTCTCGAGAGCCTCTTCGCTGCTCGCCGCCACGGTGACGCGGTGGCCTTCCGCCTCCAGGTCCATTCGCAGCAGATCTGCGACGTCGTGCTGGTCATCCACGACGAGGACGTTTGCGGGCCCGGCACCGTCACTGGCCAGGCCGCGCGGTCCGGACGGCGACATTTCCGAAGTTCGGATGGCGTCCGCCTCCCGCCGCCGCAAATGCGAGGCGATCACCGCCGCGAAGGTCTCCTCATCGATCGGCTTGGGAATGAAGCCATCGCAACCGGCTGCCAGCGCCCGCTCCCGGTCTCCCTGCATCGCGTGCGCCGTCACGGCGAGGACCGGAATCGAAGCACTCTCGGGGTTTGCCTTGATCTCGCGGGTCGCCTCCCAACCCGAGACCACCGGCAGCGAAAGATCCATCACGACCAGGTCTGGCCTCTCGGTTCCCGCTGCTAACACGCCGGCCCGGCCATCTCCGACCGAGATGACCTCGTGTCCGGCCCCCTCCAGCAGCATCCGGATGAGAAAACGAATATCCGGAGAATCTTCGACGACCAGGATTCGTGCCACTAGGTCATTCTCTCGCGTTCGTCGGGAAGGCTTCGGATCACTTCACGGACCAATTGCGAAGGATCGGCGCCCTTACGGATGACCCGCTGCGCCGATCCCGAAAGAATCGCCTCGTCGTTGCTCGTCAACTCCTTGGCCGTGATCACGATCACCCGCGTCTCCCGCAGAGCCGGATTCTCGCGCATGCGGTAGAGCACCTCGAAGCCGTCGGGAGCCGGCATCATCAGATCCAGAAGGACTAAGGCCGGCGGCTCTTTCTCCATCAGCTCGAGCGCTTCATCCCCTCCTGGCGCTGGCCGGACGCGATAGCCGGCCGACACGAGCTCCTGCTCGAGGAGCGCACGAACGTCGGCGTCGTCATCGACGACCAGGACATAGCCGCCCGTCGCGAGTACGCCGGCGCGCGCCAGCGCCGTGAAGAGCGCGTCGCGATCGACCGGCTTGACGAGATAATCGAAGGCGCCGAGCGAGATGCCGAAGGCGCGGTTCTCGACCACCGAGAGGATGACGACCGGAATCGAGCGCGTCTCCGGAAGATTCTTCAAGCTGCGCAGAGTCTGCCAGCCGTCCAGCCGGGGCATCAACACGTCGAGCAGGATCACGTCGGGGCGTCGCGCGCGGGCGATTTCGAGGCCCTGAGTTCCGTCGGCGGCCTCGAGCACTTCCAGACCATAGGGGGCCAGCTCGAAGGCGAGAAGCTTGCGTACCCCTTCGTCGTCGTCCACGACCAGGACGGTCTTTTTCCGCTCTCCCTGGTCGGCAGGCGCGGTCATCGGGCGGTCCGGCTCGACCGGTCCGGCGGCAGGCACTTCCTTGGGCAGGACGACCGTGAAGGTCGATCCTTTGCCGGGCGCGCTTTCCAGGGTCACCGTGCCTCCGAGAACGAGGGCGAGCTTGCGCACGATCGCCAACCCCAGTCCCGTGCCGCCCCGTCCCCGGTGCTCCTGCGCTTCCCCTTGCCGGAACTCTTCGAACACGGCGCCCTGCTCTTCCTCGGGAATTCCGATTCCGGTGTCGGACACCTCCAGAGCCCATCGGTCGGCGTCGCGCGTTTGCGCTGCGACACGAATCGAGCCTCGCTCGGTGAATTTCAAGGCGTTGCCGACGAGATTGGCGAGGATCTGCGCGACCTTGATGGGATCGGTCGTCACGCTCGTCAGGCCGGGGCCAAGGGAGGTCTCGAGCCGAAGTCCCTTCTTGCGCGCGGCCTCGCCGTAGTCGGCTTCGACCTGGGCGAGGAGAGTCGAAACCGAGATCGTCTGCCGGGCCACGTCCATCTTCCCGGCTTCGATCTTGGAAATGTCCAGCACGTCATTGATCAGACCGAGCAGAAGCTTGGCGTTGCGCTGGACGCGTTCGAGACTCTGCCTTTGCGCGTCGTTCAATGGGCCCTGGCCCCCTCGGAGGAGAGCTCCCGTAAAGCCAAGGATCACCGTCATTGGCGTTCGCAGCTCGTGAGAAACCGAGGCGAGGAAGCGGTCCTTCAGCGCGGAGGCGCGTTGAAGCTCGCGGGCCGTCCTCTCGATGCGAGCGCGCTGATCTTCGAGCAGCTCGTTCTGCTCGGCGAGCCGCCGCGATTGCGCGGCCACCTGCTCGTTGGCCGCGGCATTGGCGAGCGCGACCGCGAGCGAAGGAGAGATCGCGGTCAGCGCGTTGCGCGCCCGCGGCGTCAGTCGCTCCGCGGCGCCCAAGGCCAGCACTCCCACGACGTGATCGAAGTAGACCAGCGGGATGTGAGCCGTCTCGCGCGGAAGGATTCGTCCGTCGTAGAGGTTGATGGTGGGAGCCTTCGGATCGACGGTGTTATAGATCGGCTCTCGGCGTTGCGCGGCTCGTGCCGCCTCTTCCCGGCCGACATTGCCGTCGGAAGAGCCCCCCCCTCCGAGCGAGACTGCCGGTTGGAAGGCGCCGCCCGGCTCCGGGAGGTAGAGGACCGCGGCGGACGCTCCCGCCACTTTGAGGATTTCTTCCAGGACGCGGGATCCGAATCCTTTCAGGTCGTTCACCGTTGCCGTCACGAAGAGCACCGCATTGACGGAAGCTTCGATGTCCCGCTCGGCGAGCGCCCGCGCCCGTTCCGCATAAAGATCGGAGGCGCGGTTGAAGTGGCGGCCCAGCTCTCCAATCTCGCCGGAAGCCTGATCCGGGAGGCGAGGAGGAGTCTCGCCGGCTGCCATTGTCTCGAGGGCACCGGCCGCCTCGGCGCAGGGAGCCAGAATCCGGCGATTGACGTCGCTCATGAGCCAGAAGAGTCCGATGAGGATCAGGGCCGCAAGAATGAAGAGCGCCGCGGTGGCGGAGTCGCGGTTGTCTTTGAGCCGCTCGTCGGCGAGGGCCTCGCTGCGGGCGAACCGAACCTGCATCGCTCCGAGACCCTCTCGCAGTCTCTCGGCCGCGGGCGCCGCGAGATCGTTGCGCAGGGCGCGCGCGGCGGCAGGCTGGTCGGAGTTCCAGCTCGCGATCGTCCGGTCGGCCATTCGACCGTACACGTCGGCGGCGGCTTCGGCACGCTCGAGGTCGCCGAGTGCGCCCTGGGAGAGGGCGTGGCGCCGGATGGCGCCCAGAGCGGCGGCGAGCCGGGTGCGCCCTGCATGATGGCGCGAAAGGTCATAACCCTGGCCGGAAAGGGTGTAGCGGTCGAGAGCTTCTTCCGCCTCGGTCAGCCCGACCTGGGCCTCTCCGACTCGTTCGCGCATGTCGGTGCTCTGCTCGATGGCGAGCGTCTGGTTGTATAGGGCAACGACCGCGTTGACCGTGAAATAGAGCCAGGCGCCGATGATCGCGAGACCCACGAAGGCGTAGATGCGCAGGCGGGTCCGGAGGGAAGAGCGGGCGGGCCGGATCGGACGCGGATTCTCGGAACGCGCGTCTTCCGCGGCCTTTTCTGTCATACCATCAGCGGGCATAGACGGGACTATTTATGGTCACGAGGGCTCGGAGACGGACCGCCGAGGGTCCAGGGAGATCTCCCGAACCCAGAGGAGCGCTTGTCTCGACCGGACGGTTTCCACGATGGATCGGATTGGTTGCTGGAATCGTTCATGAAAAGTCAGGGCTAGACGGTCTCTTCTAGCACAAAGGGTGCCCGATTGGCGGAAAGGGAAAAGCTAACGCCTGAGGAGGTCCGGCAGGATTTCCTGCACCGGCTCTTTCACGATCTCGCGACGCCGCTCTCCGCCGTCGCGCTCCATCTGGAAGGAGCCGACCGGCGCGTCCGCCGGGGCGCAGATCCCTCCGAAGCCCTCGCCACCGCCCGCTCCGAGCTGTCCCGCGCGTTCGATCTTTTCGAGAAAGGAAGGGAGTGCCTGCTCGCGCCAAGCGGTCCCCCCGAGTCTCTCTCCTTCGATGAGCTCGTGGCGTCGTCCGTAGCGAGCAACGGCGCCTCGGGTGTCGCCGTCGAGGGGAAAACGGGCGGCCGCGTGAGGGGCGACCGCAGCGCGCTCGAGCTGGCTCTTTCGGCCCTCCTGACAAACGCCATCGAGGCCTCGGGCGCGGACTCGGTGTCGGTCCGCCGGACCCGGGAAGAAGGGAGACTGCGGGTGTCCATCGAGAATCCCGGAATACTCGACCAGGACCCCGAGAAGCTCTTTTCGCCCCGATGGGCCCGAACGGGACGGCCGTGGGGAATGGGGCTGGCGCGGGCTCGGTTATCTGCGGCCGCGGCGGGTGGGATCGTGCGCCTGGAACAGAGGTCCGACCGCGTCACAGCCATTCTGGAGCTTCCGGAGGAGACTCCTTGAAAGTTCTCATCGTTGAAGATGATGTCTCGACGAGAAAAGGCCTGGAGGAGTCGATCAGGGATCTCGGTGGAGAGGCGCGCTCCGTCGGAACCGCCAAGGAAGCGGCCAAAGCGCTGGAAGCCTTCGATCCGAGATTGCTCATCGTGGATATCCATTTGCCGGATGGCGACGGCATCGAGATCCTGAAGGCCGCCAGGGAAAACGATCCGGACCGCGAAGGAATCGTGATCACCGGCCAGGGCTCGATCGACAACGCGATCGAGGCCTTGCGGGCGGGTGCCTTCGACTACCTCTTGAAACCCCTGCGGCCGGCGCAGCTGGAAGTCGTCTTCAACCGGCTGGCGGACCGGCGGCGCCTGGAGAGCGAGGTGGAGACGCTGCGGGCCGAGCTCCAGGAGACGGGACGCCTGGGAGACCTCGTCGGGCGCTCGGCGGTCATGGCGCGCATCTTCGACGTGATTCGCCGCGTCGCGCACTCCAACGCGCCGGTGCTCATCACGGGCGCTTCCGGTTCGGGCAAAGAGGTCGCGGCCCGAACGATCCATCGGCTGTCCCGCCGCGCGAGCAAGCCGTTCGTGGCATTCAACTGCGGCGCCATCTCGCCGACGCTGATCGAAAGCGAGCTCTTCGGGCACGAGAGGGGCTCCTTCACCGGCGCCGAGAAGAGGCGCGTGGGCTACTTCGAAGAAGCCATGGGAGGAACTCTCTTTCTCGACGAGATCACCGAGATGGGAGCCGAGCTTCAAGTCAAGCTCTTGCGCGTGCTGGAAGATCGCACGCTGCGGCGCGTCGGCGGGTCGCAGGAGTTGAAGGTCGATGTGCGTTTGATCTCGGCGACCAACCGTGATCCGGCGGAGGCCATCGGGGAAGGAAAGCTCCGCGAGGATCTCTACTATCGACTGAACGTCTTTCCGATGGCTCTGCCGAGTCTGGCGGAGCGCAAGGAGGACATTGCGCTGCTGGCCGAGTACTTCCGAAAGCTGATCGAAGAGCAGGAACGCGCGGGCGTGACCGGCTGGGATCCGGCGGCTCTGGCGCTGCTCGAGTCCTATGAGTGGCCCGGCAACGTGCGGGAGCTGCGAAACGTCGTTCACCGCGCCTACGTGATGACGGAAGGCAAGGTCATCCGGCCCGAAGTCGTGCAGGCTCTCCTGCCGCAGGCGGCGCGCAAGCCGGAGCGGCGGACCGCCGCCATTGCCAGCCGCCGCAAGTTGCCCGTCAAGGCGGTCAAGCGCGGCGCCGGGGGGCGCAAGAAGTAGCGGGCTGCAGCGATATACTCGCCGCCCCTGGCCGCGCGCGCGGCGCGGCGCTCCCGCGCGAACGGCCGAAAAAGAGTCGGAGTACGGCGATGCCCGACAAGAATGAGCCCCCGCGGCCTCCCGAACCGCCCCGCAAGGGGTCTGCGGGGAGGCGTCTGTCCGCCGATCAATACGAGCTCAAGATCCGTTGGGAAAGAGCGCGAAAGGTGTACGAGGTTTCGCCGCAGGGCGTCAGTTTCGAGTTCGATAACCCGTTGAAAGTTGGTTTGCGTTACCCGATCAGCCTTTCCGCCCCGGGAGTGTCGTTCTCCTCGACGCTGGAGGTTGTCCGGTGCCAGCTCACTCTGGAGCCGGAAGGGCGCTTCTTCCGGATCGCGGGGAGATTCTTTCCGTACGTCGAATAAGAATCGGAAGACGGTAGACGGAAGACGTTAGACGGAGCTCGAGCTCCCGCCGTTCCTCTTCCGTCTCCCGTCTCCCGCCTGCCGGCCCCGTTGGAATCGATAGGCCACGTGCCACGCCGAGAGCCGCGTTTCGCGATCCTGCCGGAGGCCGTGCGGCGCGAAGGCTTTTACGAGGTCGGCTAGCTCCAGGCGGTGGATCGACGGAGTCTCCGGACCTCGGACCTTTTTCATCGCGGTCACGACCCAGAGCTGTCCGGACGGCTCGAGCCGGCGGGCGAGAAGATCGAGCAAGGCCCTCGATCCGACTCGACTCTCCTGCCAGGCCACGATCGCGTCAAACTTCTCCTTGACGGATCGAAGCGCGCGACCCTCGATTGTGGAAACAGTCCCCTCCCGCTGATCTTCGAGAGCCTCCGCGAAGCCGCTTGGCGGGTCCACCAGCAGAGTGCTCCGCGCGCCCGCGAGCGAGAGGCGTCCTGGCGAGGCGGCCGTTTTCAGTCCGGAACCTCCTGAGAATCCGACTTTGAGCCTGAAACACTAAGGTTGGAACTTCCCCTTGGCATGACATTCGCTCAATGGATGCCGGGCCGCACAGGCGTGGCCCAGATCGAAAAGAAGGAGGAGACACACCGTGCTTTGGACCATCTTCGTCATCCTGCTGATCCTCTGGCTTTTGGGCCTCGTCTCCGGTTACACGATCGGCGGCTTCATCCACATCCTGCTGGTCATCGCGGTGGTAGTCCTGATCATCCGCCTGATCCAGGGTCGTTCTATCGTCTAACCGTCGGTCGCACGTTTGCCTGACGCGAGCCCCGGCCTGGCCGGGGCTCTTGTCTTTCTGATCTTCAGTCAGAGGATCGGAAAACGCTCCAGACCAGGTAGCCCATAAAGATCAGACCTCCGACAACCGCGAGAATGGCGAAGCCCGACCCGTAGCGCTCAAGAATTCGATAAAGCAGGAAGAAAATCGCTGCGAATATCGGCAGAGAGACCAGGGCTAGGACCTTGCCGACCGAGCGTGGGCGCGTGTTCCCTTCGAGGGGAACCACCTTCATCATTTCCAGCTGTCTCGCCGCATCCGCGGGAATGTTCGGCCGATCGACCCACTTGAGCGTTTCCGGCTCCTGCACGCCTTGCTTGAAGTCGGCCGGGAAAACAGCGCCGCAATAAACGCAGTGGTCCAATCGCCAGGCGGCAATCCGCCGGCCACACAGGGGACAGGCGGGCAGAGGGGGCGGGTTGCTCACAGGAGAATTGTAGGGGATCGGAAGAATCGGTCCATCGGTCGATCGGTCCATCGGTTCATTTGCACCTCTTCGAGCGATGTTCAGCCGATGAACCGATGAGCCGATGAACCGATCGGTTTCTTTCGGTATTCTTTGCCTGGAAAGCAATGCGACAGAAGATACCGGTTGGCCTCTTGGGAGCTACGGGGACGGTCGGCCAGCGCTTCGTCGAGCGCCTCGCCAATCACCCCTGGTTCGAGTTGACGGCCGTCGCGGCCTCGGATCGCTCCCAGGGCAAGAGCTACGCGGAGGCGGCGCGCTGGCGCCTGGACTCCTCCCTGCCGGACCGGGTCGCCGCGATGACTCTGCTTCCTTCCGATGCCGACCTTCCCTGCCGGATCGTCTTTTCGGCGCTCGACGCGGCGGCCGCGCGGGAGCTCGAGCCCGCCTGCGCCCGCCAGGGCAAGTGGGTCTTCTCCAACGCCTCTGCGTTCCGAATGGAGCCGGACGTGCCGCTCGTGATTCCCGAGATCAATTCCGGCTCTCTGGCTCTGGTTGCCCGCCAGCAGAAGCAGCGGGGATGGAAGGGAGCGATCGTCACCAATGCGAATTGCTCGACGATCTTTCTGGCGATGGCTCTCTACCCGCTCGCCAGGACCTTCGGCGTCGAGAAGGTCTTCGTCACGACGATGCAGGCGGTCTCCGGCGCGGGCTATCCGGGCGTGCCCTCACTCGACATCCTCGGCAACGTCATTCCCGACATCCCCGAGGAGGCCACGAAGATCGAGCGGGAAACGGCGAAGATCCTGGGTGCCTACCGGGACGGCATGATCGAGCCGGCGGCCATCTCCATCTCCGCGCAGACGTATCGCGTCGCGGTCGAAGACGGGCACACAGAGTCCGTTTCGGTCGGTCTGGCGCGGCGAGGAATCGAAGCGCGCGAAATGATCGCGGCCTGGTCCAATTTTCGTGGACCCGAAGCGGTGCGCGTTCTTCCCTCCGCTCCGGCTTTTCCGATTCACTACATCGATGTACCGCAGCGGCCTCAGCCCCGGCGGGACGTCGCCCGGGAAGACGGCATGGTCGCGGTCATCGGCGGCCTGAAGCCCTGTCCCCTTCTGGACTGGAAGTTCACGGCTCTCGGCCACAATACCGTGCGGGGAGCAGCCGGCGCGTCCGTTTTGAACGCCGAAGCCGCGGCCGCGGAGGGATTGCTCGACTGATCGTCCAGAAGTTCGGCGGGACTTCGGTCGAGGATGGCCCGGCGCTCGAGCGCCTCGCGGCGATCGTCTCGCGCGAGCAGGAGAACCGGCCGGTGGTCGTTGTCTCGGCGATGGGAAAAACGACCAATCGGTTGCTCGAGGCCCTGGACGGCGCGATCGCGGGAGACGAGGCCGGGGCCTGCGATCGGATCGCGCGGCTGCGGCGCGACACGCTCGCAATCGTCGAGTCCTTCTTCGGGGCGGGAGCGGAGCGGGTCGCGCGCCAGATCCAGGGAGACTTCGCCGAGCTGGA
>JBKPDV010000048.1:0-27352 GCA_046728075.1 Acidobacteriota bacterium
TCCACGGCCTGGCCCATGGTCTCGCGCCCGACGTACCTGGGCGGCCTCGGATTCGGCCTCAAGTGGGACATGGGATGGATGAACGACACGCTCAAGTACCTCCAGGCCGATCCGGTCTACCGCAAGTACGAGCATCAGAAGCTGACCTTCCGGATGCTCTACGCGTTCTCGGAGAACTTCCTCCTTCCCCTTTCGCACGACGAGGTCGTCCACGGAAAGCGCTCGCTCGCCGGCAAGATGCCGGGCGATGACTGGCAGAAGCTCGCGAACCTGCGTCTCCTGCTCGCGTACCAGATCGGGCAGCCGGGCAAGAAGCTGCTCTTCATGGGAGGAGAGCTCGGGCAGTGGCGCGAGTGGTCGCACGACACCGCGCTCGACTGGGGTCTCCTCTCCGATCCGCGGCATCGTGGAGTCCAGAAGTGGGTCGAGGACATCAACCGCCTCTATCGCGAGCTGCCGGCTCTCCACGAGTACGACTGCGACCCGCGCGGTTTCGAGTGGATCGACGCGAACGACTCGGATCACAGTGTGGCGAGCTTTCTGCGAAAGGGGCAGGAGCAGGGCGACGTGGTGTTGGCGGTTTTCAACTTCACTCCGGTTCCCCGTCCCGGCTACCGGCTGGGAGTCCCCGTCGAGGGTTTCTGGGAAGAGCTCGCCAACAGCGACGCGGCGGACTACGGAGGCAGCGGTCAGGGCAACCTCGGAGGCGTCGACGCGGAGCAGCTCGGTTCCCACGGCCGGCCGTTCTCGGTCTCGCTGACGCTGCCTCCCCTGTCGGCGCTCTTCCTGGCGCCCCGCTCAGCGGAGGCGGAAGAGGAAGAGGAATTTGCCGAGGCGCCGGAGCCGTCGGATCCGGGCCCGGACTCGGAAGTCTGAAAGAATTCCTGCCGATGCCTCCGAAAAAGAAGAGGAGAAAAGCAGCCGAGAAGGGATCGCGAGGGCTCGCCGCGCTCGAAGTCGCCGAGGGGTCGCCGCCCTCCTCCGTGGAGGATCTCGCGCGGCAGATCGGGCAGGACGGAGGCGCGGTGCTCGCGCGCTTCCGCGACCCGCTCGGCGGCCACTGGCAGTTGCTCGCCGCTCTTCCGATCGACAGGGTCGAGCCCACTCCGTTTCAGCGGGACCTTTCCGATGCGCACGTCAAGCGGCTCGGAGGCGTGATCGACACGCTCGGCCGCTTCCTCGACCCGATCATCGCGATGCGCAGCGAGAAAGGAACCTACTGGACGCCCAACGGATACCACCGCCTCTCGGCCATGAAGCGGCTGGGAGCCAAGACGATCGTGGCACTGGTCGTCCCCGAGCCCGAGGTCGCCTACAAGATTCTCGCGCTGAACACGGAAAAGGCGCACAACCTTCGCGAGAAGTCGCTCGAGGTCATCCGCATGGCTCGGGACCTGGCTACTCTCGACAAACGGGCGGAAAGCGACTACGCGCTCGAGTTCGAGGAAGCGGCGTTTCTGACCCTCGGCATCTGTTACGAGAAGAACGGCCGCTTCCCGGGAGGCGCGTATCACCCTGTCCTGAAGCGAGTCGACGATTTCTCCTCCGAGCCGCTGGCGAAGGCCTTGACGATTCGGCAGTCGCGCGCGGATCGCGTGACCGAGCTCGAGGAGGCGGTCTCGAAGGCGATGGCGGCTCTGAAGGAGAAAGGCTTCGAAAGTCCCTACCTGCGCGCCTTCGTCGTCGCGCGGATCAACCCCCTCCGATTTCACAAAGGCGAGAAGCCATCGTTCGACGCAACGCTCGAGAAGATGATCACGTCGGCAAAGAAATTCAACGCCGGTTCCGTCAAGCCCGACCAGGTTGCCCGTGCCGCCGGCCCGCCGGATGAGTAGAAGGAGACTCTCCATGAAAGCACCGCTCTCGTTGAGCCGGATCGTCCTCTTAGCGGCCCTTCTGCTCCCTCCCCCCCCGGGAGAGGGCCGGGGTGTGGGCGGAGCTTCTGCCGGAGGTCGGCCCTCCCCCAACCTCGCGACCGCAACCATCGTCGACTTGAGCCACGCCTTCGACGACAAGACGATCTACTGGCCCACTTCCCCCTCCTCCTTCAAGCTCGAAAAGCTCGCCTATGGCGACACTCCCGGTGGCTATTTCTACTCTTCCTTCGCGTTCTGCACGCCGGAGCACGGAGGCACCCACCTGGACGCTCCGATCCACTTTTCCAGGACCGGCCGGACGATCGATCAGGTGCCCCTGCGGCAGCTCATCGCCCCTGCGGTCGTGCTCGACGTTTCGAAGAAGGCCGAGGCCGACGCCGACTACCGCCTGACCGCCGATGACGTGCGCGCATTCGAGATGAAGCACGGCCGGATCGCGCCCGGCACGATCGTGCTCGTGCGGACGGGGTGGGGAAAGCGCTGGCCCGATCGAAAGCGGTATCTGGGCGACGACACGCCCGGCGACGCGTCGCATCTTCACTTCCCCTCCTATGGCAAGGATGCAGCCGAGCTGCTCGTTCGAGAGCGCAAAGTGGGCGCGCTTGGGTTGGATACTGCCTCGATCGACTACGGCCCATCGACAGACTTTGCCGTCCATCGGATCGCTCTGGGCGCGCAGGTACCGGGCCTCGAGAATCTGGCCAACCTGGAAGAAGTCCCGGAGACGGGCGCCTGGATCATCGCTCTCCCCATGAAGATTGGCGGCGGCTCCGGCGGGCCGCTTCGCATCGTGGCGGTCGTGGGAAAGGAGTGAGGGTTTTGCTCGAAGTCATTCGGAAGACCTTCGAAAGGCCGGACGAGGTTCGAGAGATGGCGAAGGGGCGCTTCGAGATCGTTCGGCTGGGCGGCCTGACGATCGGGCGAGCGACGTATCAGCCTGGCTGGAAGTGGTCCGAACACGTTGGCCCGACGGTGGGAGCGACGCGGTGCTCCGTGGAGCATGTCGGGCTCGTTCTGTCCGGCGCCGCCACGGCGGCCTTCGACGACGGCCGGGTCGTCGAGCTCGCCGCGGGACAGCTCTTCCACATCCCCGCGGTGCCCCACGACAGCTGGGTCATTGGGGGCGAGCCTTACGTGTCGCTCCATTTTCTCGGCGCGGAGAATTACGCGCGCTGAATAAGACAGAGTCCCCGCGAAGTTGAGGGTTCAAAGAACCACGTCGTCCGTAATCCACCCTCCGTAGAATCCGCCCGTTTGCGGCCGAGCGCGCTCGCCGTCGACCAGGCAAGCCTCCATCTTTCCCGGATAGAACGCGATGTGGTCGCGGATGGCCTCAAAGCCCCGCGAGGGATCGGGATAGCTCCAGGCCGCTTTCGGCGCGTTCTGCCCGCCGGCGGCGATGTCGAAATAGACCGCGCGCCCCTTCCACTCGCACCAGGTCACGCCTTGCGCCGGGACGAGACAATCCATACGGACATCCTCGCGCGGAACGTAGTACGCCGGCGGATGCGTCGTTTCGAGGACCCGCACTGCCCGGAGAGTGTCGGCAATCTTTTCGCCCCCGAAGAAGACCTGGATCCGGCGCTTGGTCGCCTCCGCCTTCGGCGGACGCGGGTAGTCCCAAACGGACTCTTGACCGGGACCGGGCCTGGCCCTCTTCCCCGTCATTCCCCGGCTCCGGCTTCGCGCGCGAAGTCGGCCGCCAGGCGGACCGTCTGGAGATGAATCGCGACCGTGTCCTCGATGTCCCGCGCGTAACCTCCCGCCATCGTCACAGCGACCGGGACTCCGGCACCGCAGAGTGCCGCGAAGACGACTCGATCCCGCTCCGCGAGGCCTTCACGGGAGAGGGAGAGCCGGCCCTGCCGGTCTCCGGAATAAGGGTCGGCGCCCGACACGTAAATCGCGAGGTCCGGCCGGCAACGGGAGATCGCTTCTGCGAGCGCGGGCGCGAGATCAGAGAGATACGTCTCGTCCTCGACGCCGTCGGGAAGGTCGACGTCCAGATCGCTCTTCTCTTTTCGGAAAGGGAAGTTCTTCGCGCCGTGGATCGAAAACGTGAAGACCGTCGGGTCGTCCGCGAAGATCGAGGCCGTCCCGTTGCCCTGATGAACATCGCAGTCCACGACCAGGACCCGCGCCGCTCTCCCCTCCGCCTGCATCGCTCGCGCGGCGATCGCGCTGTCGTTGAAGACGCAGTAGCCCTCTCCGCGATCGGCGAACGCGTGGTGCGTCCCTCCTGCGAGATTGACCGCGACTCCTTCCTCGAGGGCCGTCCGGCAGGCCTCGAGCGTCGCTCCCGCCGAGCGCCGCGAGCGCTCGACCATCTCGGGAGACCAGGGAAACCCAACCCGGCGGATCTCGGCCGGCGTCAGATCCCCTTCCAGGACTCGGCGCACATATCGCAGATCGTGCGCCCGGCCCAGCTCCTCCTTGGTGGCCGCCCGCGGGGCACACAGCTGTTCGGGAGTCGCGACGTTCTCGCAGACGACTCGCTCCCGCAGCCGAGCGTACTTTTCCATCGGGAACCGGTGGCCGGCCGGCAGCGGGAGCACGTAGTGGTCAGCGTAGAAGAGACGCACGGATCGATTATCTTCCGAGATCGTGACCTCGAGCGTGATCCAGGTCGAGAGCCTGACCAAGCGTTTCGCCGACATCGTCGCCGTCGACCACCTGTCCTTCGAGGTGCGGCGCGGGGAGATCTTCGGTCTGCTCGGCCCGAATGGGGCCGGCAAGACGACGACGATTCAGCTGCTCCTCGGGCTGACGACGCCCACTTCCGGCACGGCTCGTGTTCTCGGCTGGGACGTCATCCGGCAGCGGCGGCGCGTCCTGCAACGAGTCAATTTTTCTTCTGCCTATATCGCCCTTCCTTCCAACCTGACCGTTCGGCAGAACTTGAAGGTCTTCGCCCGTCTCTACGGCATCCGGAAGGCGGAGGAAAGAGTGCGGGAGCTCCTGGAGCTCTTCGAGATCCCCGGGATCGCGGACCGGCCCACGGGCGCTCTGTCTTCCGGCCAGCTGACCCGCGTCAATCTCTGCAAGGCCTTCGTCAACGACCCGGAGGTCCTGTTCTTGGACGAGCCCACCGCGAGCCTCGACCCGGACATCGCCGAGAAGGTTCGCAGCATGTTGAAGCGCCTCCAGCGCGAGCGTGGCGTCTCGATCGTCTACACGTCCCACAACATGCGGGAGGTCGAGATCCTCTGCGACCGCGTCCTGTTCATCTCCCGCGGCCGATCCGTTGCCGAAGGCTCGCCGGCGGAAGTCATCGAGCGCGCGAACGGGGCGTCCCTCGAGGACATCTTCATCGCGATCGCGCGCGACGGCGAGCTGCGCGATACGGCGGCGTCTCGCGAATGACGGGCATGACCGGATCCTGGGTACGAATCTCCGGCCTGTTGCTGCGCTACCTGTACCTCTATCGCCGCAGCGCCGCGCGGATCATGGGAATCCTCTTCTGGCCCGTGATGGACCTGCTCGTCTGGGGGTTCCTGACGACCTACCTGAAACGGATGGTCCTTCCGTCCGCCGTCGTCTTTCTCCTGGGTGCCGTGATCTTCTGGGACGTCTTCTACAGCGCGCAGCAGGCGATCACCCTCTCGATTACCGAAGAGATCTGGGTCCGGAACATCCTGAACATCTTCGTCGCTCCGGTCAGCATCCCCGAGCTCCTAATCGCGACGTCGCTCGTCGGCGCGGCACGAGCCGCCACGAGCGCGGCCTTCCTGGCCCTGCTCGCCTGGGCGTTCTACTCCTTCAACATCGCCTCGGTCGGCCTCGCGCTCGCTCCCTTTCTCTTTGCCCTCGTCCTGTTCGGCTGGGCGATGGGCATGTTCACGATGGCGCTGGTTCTGCGATTCGGACAGGCCGCCGAGGCGCTGATCTGGGGAATCCCCTTCCTCATCCAACCGATCTCGGCCGTCTTCTATCCGGTGTCGGTGCTTCCCGCATGGCTCCAACCCGTCGCAAAGGCTCTTCCCTCGACGCACGTCTTCGAAGGCCTGCGCGAGGCCCTGAAGACGGGAAGGGTCGACATGCGCCGCCTTGCGGCGGCTCTGGCTCTGGACCTCGTAGCGCTCGTCCTGGGCGCCCTTTTCTTCGCCTGGATGCTCTCGCGAGTACGCGAAAAGGGATATCTCTCGCGGCTCGGAATGGAGTGAGAGGAATTGGTGATTTGTGATTGAAGATTGGCGATTGGGGATTCGCTCAATCGCAAATCACCAATCACAAATTATCTCTCAACGCGTCGTGCCGCGACCTTCCGCCGCTGTCGCGATGGAAGCGGGCGCCGCAACGGAGAGGAACGCCGGCGTCCACCAGGAAAGGATCCGCTTCACGTAGCCGGTGGTCTCGCGATAGGGAGGCACGCCCCCGTAGGATTCGACGGCGTTTTCCCCCGCGTTGTAGGCGGCCAGCACCAGCTCGGGCTTCTGATCGAATCGGTCGAGGAGCTCTCTCAAATAGCGCACCCCTCCGCGGACATTGGAAACCGGGTCGAAGGGGCGGCGCACGTCCAGCCGCCGCGCCGTCGCCGGCATGAGCTGCATCAGTCCGCGGGCTCCCTTGCGCGAGATGGCTCGAGGCTCGTAGTTCGACTCGGCTCGGATCAGCGCCGAGACCAGCGCCGCATCCACGTTGTACCGCTTCGCTTCCGCGTCGATGACCCCGTCGTAGGGGGTGTGAAAGAGCGGCCCGCGGTGCACCTTGTAGGAGAGGTCATAGAGCGTCTCGGAAGCCTTCGGCAGAACGACCGCCACTCGCTCTTCCGGCGGCGCGACCTCGTCATCCACGATGCGCTGAACACGCTGCATGTCGACCCGGTAACTCCCCCCGCCGGAGAGGCCGATCTCGAGCTCGTCCCCTATGACACGGTAGGTGGCTGCCTTGACGACGCGGCCGTCCTCGAAGACAACGATATCCGCGCGCGCGGCGGCGGCCGCCGCGAGCATCGCCAGACCTAAACTCAAGTTTTGCCAGGACTTCATGTCTGCTTCGGGAACCCCTTCGGGTGAGCCTTCATTCCCCTCTTTGTACGGACCGAGCTCTGATTTTGCCACGCTTTTGGGTCGCCCGCGGGTGAAACTCGTCGTAAACGCGCCTCAGCCGGGAGCGGGAAACCTGCGTATAGATCTGTGTCGTAGCGATGTCGGCGTGCCCGAGCATCATCTGGAGAGCCCTCAGGTCGGCCCCGTGCTCGAGCAGGTGCGTCGCGAAAGAGTGGCGCAGACGATGGGGCGTCAGCCGTGTCCGGATGCCCGCCTGGCGGCCGTATTTCTCGATCAGTTGCCAGAAGCGCTGGCGCGTCATCCCTCCCCCTCGCGCGGTGAGGAAGAGCGTTCCGGATGACTTACGATCGAGCCCGGGGCGTGTTTTCTCGAGGTAGCGCCGCAGCCACTCTCCGGCCGACCGCCCGTAAGGAACCAGCCGCTCGCGTCCCCCTTTGCCCGTCACACGCAGAATCTGAGCCGACAGATCGACGGCGTCGCGGGGCAGCGACACGATCTCCGAGACGCGCAGGCCGGAGGCGTAGAGGAGCTCGATCATCGCGCGATCCCGCAGCCCGAGCGAGGCGGTGACATCGGGCGCCGCGAGCAGCGCCTCGACCTCCTTCTCCGTGAGCGTCTTGGGCAGCGACAGACCGGTCTTGGGATTGAGGAGGTCGGCGGTCGGATCCACTCGAAACCCCAGATGGGCGGCGGCGAAACCGTAGAAGCTTCGAAGCGAGGAGAGCGCCCGCGCCGCGGACCGCGCCGAGAGCCCGCGGGCGCGCATCCACTTCATGTACCGGCCCACGTCAGCGCGCTGCGCCTTGTCCGCGGGCAATCGCGACTTCTCCAGCCAACCGCCGAAAGCCGTCAGATCGTTTCGATAGGCCGCAACGCTCGCTCGCGAGAGACCCCTTTCAATGGCGAGATGATCGAGGTAGGTGGGGAGGTGGCGGTCCAGAAAGTCGTTCAAAGGAAGTCTAAAGTCTAAGGTCTAAAGTCTAAAGAAGGACCGGAACCTTAGACCTTGGACATTAGACCTTAGACCCGGCCAGCGCGGGCGCGAACCCCTGAACGACAGCGAGGATTTCCCTATCGGTCAGAACGCAATCACTCTCCTTGGCGCACCGGAAAATCGCGTCCACCAGATCGCTGCGCGGCTCGATGCCATGGTTCTCCAGCCAGCACTGGACGTTGGAGATGCCGCTCATGGGCCCCACCTCGATGACCTGCGTGCGGCCCACCATTCCCGCCGGCACGCCGGAGTAGACCCGGTCGGCCAGCCACTCGTCCCCTTTTTTCCGCGCCTTGATGATCGCGGCCGCATGGACTCCCGTTCCCGTGCGGAAGGCGTCGCTTCCCACGATCGGGTAGTTGTGCGGAATGGGAACGCCGGTCGCCTCGGAGACGGCGGAGGAGTACTCGTGGAGGCTGGTCAGATCGCGGTCGATCCATCCCAGCAGGCGCAAGTTGACCAGCAACTGGTCCATCGGCGTGTTTCCGACTCGCTCTCCGATTCCCAGGGCGCAGGCGTGGACGCGATGAGCCCCGGCCTCGAGCGCCCAGAGCGCGTTGGCGACGCCGAACCCGCGATCCTGGTGTCCGTGCCAGTCGACCTTGACTTCCGGATCGAGTTCGGTCGCCAGGTGCGACACGAACCGGATCACGTTTTGCACTCCGTTGGGCGTCGCATGCCCGACCGTATCGCAGACACAGACTCGGCGTGCACCCGCGCGGATCGCCGCCGTGTACATGCGCCGGATGTGCTCCGGATGAGCGCGAGTCGTGTCCTCCGTCACGTACATGACCGGCAGGCCTTCGCGCACCGCTAGCGACACCGCTTCCTCCGAGAGGCGCAGCAGCCGATCCAGGTCCCAGTCCTCGGCGTACTGGCGGATCGGCGAGGAGCCGATGAAGCAGGCGACCTCGATCGGGATGCCGACCTTCTGAGAGATCTCGATGATCGGAATGATGTCGGCGGCTATCGTCCTCGCCGCGCAGTTGGGCCGGATCTTCATCCCGCTGTCGACGATCTCCCGGGCGAGCCGGGTCACGGTCGCCACGACGTGCGGTCCGGCGCCGGGCAGACCGATGTCCGCCGAGTCGATTCCGAGCTTTTCCATGAGGTGGAGGATCTTGAGCTTCTTCTCGAGAGAGGGACTCTTCACCGAAGGCGACTGCAGGCCGTCCCGGAGCGTCTCGTCGTCGATCTCGACTTTTCCGCGCGAGGGCCACGTGGATCCCCCCGCATTGTTCCAGTCGTAAATCAGGTCGGTTTCGGGCGGATGTGGGGAGGTCATGGCGCGATATTCGATTTTATCGCTCGACAAGGGACAAGTCGATAGTCGGCAGTCGGCAGTCGGTAGGGAGAAGAACTGCTTTCCCCACTACCGACTACCGACTACTGACTACCGACTCTTGTCACCCTCAGCGTCCCGTAAATCGCGCGGGGCGCTTCTCAAGAAAGGCATTCATCCCCTCCCTCATGTCCTCCGTGGCCGCGCAGAGTCCGAAAAGCGTGGCCTCGAAGTTAAGGCCCTCGGCGAGCGGCATCTCGACCCCGCGTCGGATCGCCTCCATCGCGAACCGGCAGGCGGTCGGTCCGACGGCGGCGATCTTCTTCGCGATCTCGACGGCGGCGGCGTGCGCGGATCCGGCCGGAACCACGCGGTTGACCAATCCGATGCGCTCCGCATCGGCAGCCGTGATCCCCTTTTCCGCGGTCAGGATGAGCTCGTACGCCTTCGCTTTGCCGACCAGGCGGACGAGACGCTGGGTTCCTCCGTAGCCGGGCAGAATTCCGAGAGACGTCTCCGGCAGCCCCATCTTCGCGTTCTCGGAAGCCACGCGCATCGAGCAGGCCAGGGCGAGCTCCAGGCCGCCGCCGTAAGCGAAGCCGTTGATCGCGGCGATCGATGGGATCGGCAGTCCTTCGATCCGGTCGAGCACCGCCTGGCCGCGGCGGGCATGTTCGCGCCCCTCGATCGGCGTGAGCTTCGCGAGCTCGCCGATGTCCGCACCCGCGATGAAGGCCTTCTCGCCGGCGCCCGTCACGATGAGGCACCGCAGGTTCGCGTCGGTGCTCGCCGCCGTGATGGCGCCTTCGAGCTGCCGCAGGACCTCGGTGTTCAGCGCATTCAACTTCTCCGGGCGCTGGACCGTGACCGTGCGAATCGCTTCGGAGGTCTCGACCCGGACAAAATCGCTCACTTTCCCTCCCCGTATTCGTAGAAACCGCGCCCGGACTTGCGGCCGAGGCGTCCCGCCAGAACCATGCGCTTCAAGAGCGGAGGGGGCGCGAATCTCTTCTCCCGATACTCGTTGAACATAATCTCGGCGATGAAGTACGTGGTGTCGAGCCCGACGAAGTCGAGCAGCTTCAGCGGCCCCATGGGGTGCCCGCAGCCGAGCTCCATCGCCTTGTCGATGTCGTCGCGCGATCCCACCCCTTCCTCGAGCGCGCGGACGGCGTCGAGCAGATAGGGGACGAGCAGCCGGTTCACCACGAAGCCGGAGTTGTCCTGCGCGCGAATGGGCTCCTTGCCGAGGGATCGCGCGAACGCGATCACCGTCTCTTCCGTCTCCGGAGAGGTGGCGATCGTGCGGACGACCTCGACCAACTTCATGACCGGCACGGGATTGAAGAAGTGGAGGCCGGCGAAGCGATCGGGGCGTTTGGTGGCGGCGGACATCTCCGTGATGGTCAGCGACGACGTGTTCGAGCAGAAAATCGTCTCCGGTTTGCAGAGCCGGTCCAGCTCCCGATAGGTTTCTTTCTTGACTTCGAGATTCTCGACGATCGCCTCCACGAGGATGTCGCAGTCGGCGAGATCTTCGAGCGCCGTCGTCGAACGGAGTCTCCCGGCGGCGGCATCCCGCTCGGGCGCCGCGAGCTTCCCCTTCTCGACCGCCTTGGAAAGGGAAGACTGGATGCGCCCCATCCCTTTCTTCGCGAGATCTTCCGTGACTTCACGGACGACCGTGTCGTAACCCCCCTTGGCGGCCACCTCGGCGATTCCGGATCCCATCAGGCCGGCGCCGAGCACCCCCACCTTCCGAATCTTCATGCCTTTGCTTCCTCCCCTCCCGTCGCTTCCGCTCTCGCCTCCGCCGTAGGCTCTTCCGTCACTGTTTCCACAGCCTCCCCGCAGAAGGATCGCAGCGTCAGGTCGCGGCTGAACTCCGGGCCCGCGAGTGCGACCAGAGGCGTATGCGGCGCGACCACAATCCATCCGTTGCGCAGCCAGTGCCCCAATGCCTCTCGGCAAAGGCTGCCGTCGTTGAAGGTCGTCAGAACCGCGTTCAGATCGCCGGCTCTTCTTCTCTTCAGCTCGGCCAAGAATTCGTCGACCGCCGCGGCGCGGACCGGATACGCGAGGATTCGCTCAGTCCAATCCAGACGAGCACTCCCCTTCTAGCCGGCGCTGCCCATCGACTACGCCGCTTCGAGGATGACAGCGATCCCCTGGCCGCCGCCGATGCATGCTCCCGCAAGGCCGTACCGGACGCCCCGCCGGCGCATTTCCCTGGCGAGCGTGAGCGTGCAGCGGGTCCCGGTCGCCGCGAGCGGATGGCCCAGAGCGATGGCGCCGCCGTTGACGTTCAACTTTTCCGTGTCGAGGCCGAGCTCGCGAATGACGCCGAGGATCTGTCCCGCGAAGGCCTCGTTGATCTCCCAGAGGTCGATCTGCTTCTGCTCGAGGCCGGCCTTCTCCAGGGCCCGCCTCGCCGCGGGCGCGGGGCCCAAGCCCATCAGCTCGGGCTCGACGCCGACAACCGCCCAGGACACCAGGCGGGCCAGCGGATGAATGCCTTTCTCTCTGGCTCGCGAAGCCGACGTCACGACCACCGCCGCGGCGCCGTCCACGATTCCCGAAGCGTTGCCGGCTGTTACCATCCCGCCTTTTCCGAACGAGGGCGGCAACGCGGCCAGGCCCTCGAGCGTCGTATCGGGCCGTAGATGATCATCCTTCTCGACGGAGATCGTCTTGCGCCCCGCCTTCGCCTCGACGGGCACGATCTCCTCCGAGAGGCGGCACGAGGCCCATGCGGCCGCGGCCCGTTTCTGGGATGAGAGGGCATACCGGTCCTGCTCCTCGCGCGTCACGCCGTACTTCGACGCGACCCGGTCGGAGGTCTGCGCCATCGCCAGCCCGCAGTAGGAGTCCAGCAGCGCGACCATCAGAGAGTCCTCGAGCTGGCCCTGTCCGAGACGGAACCCTTTCCGCGCTCCGCGAATGACGTGCGGCGCCTGGGTCATGTTCTCCATTCCCCCGGCGAGCACCGTTCTAGCTTCACCCAGGAGGATTCGTTGCGCTCCCTGGACAATCGACTCGAAGCCCGAGCCGCAGAGCCGGTTGACCGTCAGCGCGGGAACCTCCTTCGGGACTCCGGCCTTCAGGCCCACATGGCGGGCGCCGTAGATGGCGTCCCCCGAGGTCTGCAGCGCGTTGCCGAAGATGACGTGGTCGATTTCCGCCGGGTCGGTCTGCGAGCGTTTCAGGGCCTCGCGGGAAGCCGCGACGCCCAGATCGATGGCGGAAATGTCGGAAAACACGCCGTTGTACTCCGTCATCGGGGTGCGCGCGCCTTCGAGAATGACGATCTCTTCCATGGCTTCTCCAGCCCGAAATCTATCGCATTTCCCTGGGAGTGTGGAGTTGGAACGGAAGTTGCGAGTGCCCGTTCCCGTGCCGGAAAACGGGGCGGCCACGATGGTCCAGGGAGGTCCTCCCCAAACGGTCTCTGCGTCCTGTCGCCCCGGCCAGACGCTCGGCCGCTACCGTGTCGTGGAAAAGATCGGATCCGGAGGCTTCGGCGCCGTCTACCGAGGTTTGGACCCTGTGCTGCGGCGAAACGTGGCGATCAAGACCTGCGAAGTCGCGAGTCGCGAGGTCCGCGCCCGGTTCGAACGGGAGGCGCGGCTCTCGGCGCGCCTTCGTCATCCTCTGATCACCACCGTCTACGACTTCGGTGTGGAGGCCGGTGTCCCCTTTCTCGTGTGCGAGTTTCTCGAGGGCGCGGATCTGGACGAGGTCTTCACGCGTCACCCGGATCTCCCGCTGCTCGAGAAGCTGGACATCCTGATCGCGGTGGCCGAAGCGCTCGAGTGCGCTCACGGCGCCGGCGTCCTGCACCGCGACGTGAAGCCGGGCAACGTTCGGATCCTGCCGGACGGCTCGGTCAAGCTCATGGATTTCGGGATCGCGAAGTCGCTTCTCCTCGATGCCGACGAGAACCTGACGCGCGCCGGAATCACCGTCGGTTCGTCTTCCTACATGTCCCCCGAGCAGGCCCGCGGAGACACGCTGGACGCTCGAACGGATCTCTTCTCTCTCGGAGTGCTCTCCTACGAGCTGCTGGCCGGCCGGAAACCCTTCCGGGACCCGGATCTGCTGCGGCTTCTCGAAAAGATCGTGACGGAAGAGCCCGACCCGCTCCGCTCGATCGCGGCGGATCTGCCTGCGTCTCTCGCGGCGCTCGTCCACCGATGCCTCGCCAAAGACCGCGACGCAAGACCGGCCTCCGCGGAGGAGGTCCGCCTCGCGCTGCGAGCGATCCGGGCGGAAGTCCTCGCGGCCGCCGGACTGTCGCCCGCGCCGCTCTCCTCCGGGGAGGATCTCGCCCCCGACGGCGTGCTCCAGGCCCGCATCGGCCGGGGCGCGGGGACTCTGCGCCGGTTCCGCCGGAGCCTCCATCGCCTGGCCGCGGCCCTTCTCCTGCTCATCGCAGCGGGGCTTATGCTCTACTCGTTGAGGCGAGACGGGATGACGACCCTGCGCTTTCCCGAGCTTCGACGCGCACCAGTCGTTCGATGGGCGCCGCCGCCAGCCCGCCTGTCGCCCTGACGGCGCTCTCGCGGCGGGAGGGATGACGGAAAAGTTCGGCAAGTACGAGGTCGTCCGGAAAATCGGCAGCGGCGGTTTCGGAGCGGTGTATGAGGGCCGCGATCCCGCGATCAAACGGACGGTCGCCATCAAGACCTGCCTCGTTTCGGATCCTGAGGTCCGAGCCCGCTTCGCGCAGGAGGCGGAGCTTGCGGGCAGTCTCCAACACCGCAACCTGACGACGGTCCACGATTTCGGCGCCGAGGGCTCGGTGCTCTATCTGGTTTCGGAGTTTCTGCCCGGAGAGGATTTGGACAGGATCATCGATCGGGGTGGGCCGCTGACGCTCCGGCAGAAGATCGAGGTCCTCATCGGCATCGCCTACGGTCTCGGCTACGCGCACGACGCCGGAATCGTCCACCGGGACGTCAAGCCCGCCAACATTCGGATTCTTCCCGACGGCACCGTCAAGATCATGGACTTCGGCGCCGCCAAGGCCCTGTACGCCGAGCGCGAGCTCACCCGCACGGGCATGACGCTGGGAACGTCGGCCTATCTCGCCCCGGAGCAGGTACGCGGCGAGCCGGTGGACCGGCGCACCGACATCTTCGCCTTTGGAGTGCTGGCCTATGAGCTGCTCTCCTCGAAGCGCCCGTTCTGGGGGTCGAATCAGGCGGCGATTCTGGACGCGATCGCAAAGCGAGAGCCGCCGCCTCTGGCTGTCTCCGCGCCGGGTCTGCCGACGTCGCTCACCGCGCTCGTCGAGCGGACACTGCGCAAGGACCCCGTCCAACGCCCTTCTTCTCTCGAGCCCATTCGCAAGGAGCTGATCGGAATTCGCGACGAGCTCCTCACAGCCGAACGGCCGCCTGCCGTCCCACCCGACTCTCCCCTGGTGGCCGGGTCCTCCGGCGCTGCGACCGCCTCCTCGCGCCCGCTTTCCATCGCGATCGCAGCCGCCGCCCTTCTCCTCCTCGGCGCCCTGCTGCTTTGGCTCTTTCTTTCCCAGGGGCACTGACCCTCCGCTGCGCGCTCGTTGGAATGGAAGTTGCGTCAGACCTCTCCGTGAGCGCCGTCGCGGGGGGCCAGACGACCGGTGGGCTTCGCGAGCCCCCGGCTCCCATTCGGAAGATCGGGAAGTACGCGATCCTCCGGAAGGTGGGAAGCGGCGGCTTCGGGTCCGTCTATGAGGGGCGGGACCCGTTCATCCAACGCACCGTCGCCGTCAAGACCTGCGAGCTGCAGGAGCGCGAAGTTCAAGAACGGTTCTTTCAGGAAGCTCAGCTGGGGGGCAGTCTGCGTCACCGGAATGTGACGACTGTCTACGATTTCGGAATCGATCAGGGACTGCCGTACATGGTCGAGGAGTTTTTGGACGGCGAGGACCTCGACCGCCTGATCGAAAACAACCCGGACCTGCCGTTGATCGAAAAGCTTCAGATTCTGATCGGAATCGCCTATGGACTGGAATACACCCACAACGCCGGCATCGTCCATCACGACGTCAAGCCCGGCAACGTCCGCGTGTTGGCGGATGGGACGGTCAAGCTCATGGACTTCGGCATCGCTCGAAGCATGCAGAGCCGACCGGGGATCCGACGGGTCACCGGGGCGGGGACGTGGGCGTACCTTGCGCCGGAGCGCATCACCGGCAAGCCTCTGGACCAGCGTACAGATGTCTTCTCCTTCGGCGTTCTGGCATATGAGCTTCTTTCGGGCCGGCGCCCGTTCGCGGGAAACACACAGGAGGAGCTTCTGGATCGAATCGTCAGTCAGGAACCGGACCCGTTACAAGAGATTGCTCCGGAAGTTCCTCCGGCGCTGGCGGCGATCGTCAGCCGGGCCATGCAGAAAGATCCTGCTCGGCGCTACCAAAGCATCGAGCCAATGCGTCAGGAGTTGTTGGCGATCGCCCGAGATCTTTTCGGCTTCGAAGGGTTCGCTCAATCGCGGCGGGCGGCGGCGACGGTCCTGGAAATCCGACCGGGCGATCAAGAGAGCCGGGCGGAGTTCAACACTCAGGAGCTGCGGAATCGTGCGGCGCGAACGCCCGATCCCACTCCACTCCCGGCATTCACGAGTCAGAGCGAACTCGATGAAGAGCCGCCGGAAACGCAGAGGCGCGCCCGGCTCTGGGTATGGGGGTTGACGGCCGCTGCCTCCCTGCTCGTCGTCGCGGCCTTTCTGGCCGTGAGACCACCTTCCGCAACGGAGACGGTTGCCTCGCCGGGTGTTCCGATGCGTCCTCGCGTCCTGCCCCCCTCGGCCGCTTCGCCGGCAGCGCCCGATCGGCACAGCGAGCCGGCAATGCCGATCGCCTCCGTTCCGGCGACGGACGATTCCCGGCGCGGCATGGATTCGTCTCCAGCCGTCCCTTTCTCCCCCGCGTCGCCTGAGCAGGAAACGCGCGAGCGAAAGACCGCGGAAAAGCGGGCCGCGAAACCGGTCGGACGCGAGATCTCTGCCTCCCTTCCCGTTCCGTCGAGGTCCCGCTATGCGCGGGCTGCCCAAGAGCCCGGCCTCTCCAACGAGACTCGCGCCGCCACCGGCGTGGCTGGAGCCTGGGAGAGTTATCAGTCCGGCGACATGCGCACCGCGCGAGAGCTCTTGCGGCTGGCCTTCTCCTGGCGGGGGGATCTCGCGATCGACCCACGGCAGTACAGCCCCGGATTCTCGCGTCTCGCGGAAGAGGTTCGCGCCGGGCGGTAGCCGCACCCGGCGTCAGATCGGAAACGCGGCCAGAGCCGCCGCATGGAACCGGCGACGCACCTCGTTGAAGTTGCCGTCCCGCACGACGGGGTGAACTCGATTGGTCAGCAGGATCCAGATTCGCTGCGCGTCGGGATCGATCCAGACGGACGTACCGGTAAACCCCGTGTGACCGAAGGAGCGCCTCGACATTTCCTCGCCGACCGAGGCCGCGCCGCGAGCCCCCTGCCAGGCGAGGCCGCGCGCCTCGGGGAGATCCGGCGTGCGGTCGCCGCAGACATCCGGACGAGACTCTCGCAGCCAGACTCGCGCGAGGGACCAGACGTCCCGCGCACTGCCGAACAGACCGGCATTGCCCGCGACGCCGCCCCGGCGAAAGGCGTTTCCATCGTGCACCTCTCCCCGCACGACGCCCGTTCGGAATCCCGCGTAGGAGAGGCCAAGCGCGGCCGTCATCGCTCGCTCGGTGACATCGCCCTTTTCCGTCGCTGCAGTTTCGCCCGGCGACTCCGGAAGAAAGCGCGCGCCGGACCCGGCGGGCCGGGCGACGAGGTCCCCGAAGCAGCGGTCGAGGGAGGACGAGTAGAGAGTTTCCAGGATGTCGCCGAGCAGCAGGAAGTTCAAGTCGCTGTAGATCACGCGCTCTCCGGGACGAGCCTCGGGTTCGATCTGGCCGAGCGCGCGGCGATAGGCAGTCACGCCCTCACCGCGGGCGTAGAGGGGATACCAGGCGGGAAGTCCGGACGTGTGCGTCATCAGCATTTCGATCGTGATTCCGTCGTAGCGGGTCTTCTTCCACTCAGCGAAATAATGCGCGGGGGGCGCGCCGAGGACGAGGCCGGGGCAGGCAATCGCCAGCGCGCCGGCGGCCAGCGGCTTGGTCAGGCTCGCCAGATCGTAGAGAGTGTCGGCCGTTGCGGGCTCCTCGCGCGGCTCGACCGCGGCGAGCCCCGCGAAAGCCAGGTCGAGAATCTTCTCGGAGGTGCCGGCCAGAGCGACACCCCCGGGAAAGGAACCACTCTCGATCTCCCGGGCCAGAAAGTCGGAGAGCCTCGTCACGGCGAAAGGGCTTCGATCTCCGCGCGTCTCGGCGCGACCCGCTTGGCGTTGAGCGCCACGGCTACCGGCGGAGTGTCGATCTGCTTCAATGAGGCGCGCTCCCGCTCCAGGGCGGCGATCTGTTCCTCGAGCGTGCGCTGGTCGACGCGATCCCGAGAGTCCTGGCGCGCCCGGCGGAGCGCCGCGATCGTCTTTACGTAGGTCTCTTCCGACGCTGCTCGGACCTTGCGCGTGTCGAGCGCTACGAGTGCCTCGATCACCCGGGCCCGCACCCAGGCATACTCGTCGAGGTCGACTCCGACCGCCCGGGCTGCCTCCACTTCCGTCCGCCCGCGTGAGCCTCGCCTGACCCGAATGTAGCGATCGATCTCGGCCTCGGTGATCAGCCCGTCGGCGGGGGGACGAAACCGCACCAGACCCTTCAAGGCAGCCGACGCGGGCCGGGGCGCTCGACCGGGCTTCTCCTGGCACCCGGCCATCGAGAGGGCGACGAACGCGGCAACCCCGATGCACGCGGCCATCTTCTTCATGGCCAACAGTCTACGGTTTTCCACCAACCGCGTCCTCAGCTGCCCCGCCGCCCGCCTCCGAAGGCCCGTTCGCCTGCTAAACTGGAACAGAAAACCCCCGGGGGATCATTGCCGGACCAGCCCCAGAAGATCGGAAAATACGAGATCCTCGAGCAGATCGGCGTCGGTGGGTTCGGCGCGGTCTACCGGGGAAGAGATCCGTTCATCAAACGAACGGTCGCGGTCAAAACCTGCCAGCTCAACGACGACGAGATCAAGAGCCGCTTCTTCCGAGAGGCGGAGCTGGCGGGAAACCTCCATCACCGCAACATCACCACCATCTATGACTTCGGGGTGGAAGACGGAGTTCCCTACATCGTCCAGGAGTTCCTGACCGGGGAGGACCTCGACAAGATCATCAAGCGAAGCGACAAGATGCCTGTCGCCCGCAAGATCGAGATCCTGATGGCGATCTCCGACGGACTCGGGTACGCGCACCAGCACTCCATCATCCACCGCGACATCAAGCCGTCCAATATCCGCGTCCTGGCGGACGGCTCGGTGAAGATCATGGACTTCGGCATTGCCAAGTCGCTCGAGACCGAATCGAGCCTGACCCAGACCGGCATTACGCTCGGCACCTCCGCCTACCTCGCTCCCGAGCAGATTCGCGGCGAGCCGCTCGACCAGCGCACCGACATGTTCGCGCTCGGCATCCTCGCCTATGAGTTGCTCTCTTACCGAAAGCCCTTTCGCGGCGAGCATCTCTCGACGGTGCTTTACAAGATCCTGAACGAGAACCCGGAGCCGCTGGAGACCGCGAACCCGGAAGTCCCGGCAACCCTGTCGGCGGCGGTGGCCCGAGCGATGGAGAAACTGATCGACCAACGCTATCCGGACATGCAAGCCTTCCGTCAGGACCTCCAGGCGGTCTATCGGGAGCTCTCCGGCATCTCCACTCGCTTCCTCACCGAGCCCCGTTTCTTGCAGCCGAGTCCGAGGCCGACCCGGACCGAAATAATCGATCCGGACGCCACGATTGTGACACCGAGCGAAGGGATGCCCCTTCCGCGCTCGATCACGCCCCCGTCCGGGGCGCTCGCGCGAGTGCCGGACCACACCGACCACACTCCCCCCGTCACGGCGCTGCGGCCCGCCGGCCTGGAAGTCATCAACTTCCGCGATCCCTCGCAGCGCGCGACGGACCGCCCCGTGGAGCTGCACTCGCCGGCCCATCGAAGAGGGCACGGCCTGCTATGGATCGCCGTCGCTGTGGCGGCCCTCCTCTCGGGCGGGGTCGTCTTCTTCCTGTCGCGGCCGGAATCGACTACTCCGGTGCCGAGCCCTCGCCCCACGCCGGCCCCGACCGCTCCGATCGCCTTTCCCCAGCCCGTCGTCGGGACCGAGCCCGGGAAAGCGAGGGTCGCTCCCACCGCGGCTCCAACAATCGAGCCCACCGCGGCGCCCGTCGAGCAGAAGGCTGAGCAGAAGGTCGAGCCTTCGCCACGACCCGCCCCGCCCAAGAAGTTCAAAGTCCAATTCAGCTCGATTCCCGCGGCGACATTGTTCGTCGACGGGCGCCGTTACGGTCCGTCGATCCCCGCCAAGACAATCGAGCTTCCGGAGGGGACCCACAAAGTCCGCTTCGAGGCTGCCGAGCTCCCCGTGTACGAGAGGGAGGTCCGGGTCGGCTCCGCCGGGACGCCGCCGATCGCCTACCGTTTCCCGATCGGACACCTCGTCATCCGTGCGCCGGCGTGGGTCGGCGCGACGGTTCTGGTGGACTCGAAGTTCAAGGGAGTCCTGACGGGTGAAAAAACTTTCACGCTCCCGTCGGGCTCGCACCGCATTACGCTGTCGCGGCAGGATGTCGCCCCGCTGACTCAGAACGTCACCGTTCCGGAAGGGGAAAAGTACACATGGACACCTCCGCCGCCCGGCTCCGTTTCCTGAGCCGTTTCCTCCTTCCCCTGCTGCTGCTGTGCGCATCGGGCGCCGCATTGGGACAAGACGCGGCGCGTCTGGAGAACGAGGCCAAACGCGCGTTCGACGCGGGGCGGTTCGTGGAGGCGGGAGAGAAGTATGCGAAGGCCGCCGAGGTCACGGCCGACGCTGACCGCAAGAGCGAGCTCTACTTCCAGAGCGGCTGGGCGTTCTTCATCGGCGGAAAGACTCCGGCCGCTCGCGACAGTGTCCGCGCGGCATTCACGGCGCGTCCGTCCCTGGGGGTCGAGGCGGATCTCTACAGCCCCGACTTCGTGCGCCTGGCGAAGTCCGTCCAGGCGGAAGTGTCGGGTCCCGCGGCTCCGTCCGTCGACGTTGCCGAGCTGAAACGGACCGCGCGAGAAAAAATCGCGGATGGAAAAGCCGAAGAAGCGCTCTACGACTTGAAGAAAGTCGAGGCGTCGAACGATCCCCAGATCCACCGACTTCTCGCGGAAGCGTACGATCGGCTCGGTCGAGCGCCCGAAGCCGACGCCGCGCGGCGCAAGGCCTCCGATCTCGAGCGGGGGCTGGTGACCACGGTGCCGATCGGCACTCCTCCCCCGCTGCCCTCCGCCGGCGGCCCCTCTCCGTCGCCCGGCGCCGTCGCTCCTCTTCTGGAAGCCGCGGAGAAGGCGGCCGAGGCGGGCGACTTTCGCGGCTCGCTGGCGATGGCGCGGCGCGCGCTCGACCTCGATCCCAGGAGCTCGGAGGCACACCGTGCGGCCGGCGACGCGGCGCTCGCGCTCGGACAGGAAGCGGACGCCGAGCGAGAGTACACCGCCGCGCTTCTGATGGAATCCGGCAACGCCGGCGCGGAGTACGGACTGGGTCGCCTGACGGAGCGCCAGAAGAAGTGGAACACGGCCGCGAGCCACTACAGGCGAACGCTCGAGTTGAATTCCCGCAACGTCCATGCCGCGATCGGCCTTGGCCGCGCGATGGAAGAGGTGGACAAGACGGCCGCGCGCATCGCTTACGGCCGCGCGATCGAGATCGACCCCTCGGACCCCTCCGCCCGCAACGACTTCGGTGTTTTCCTGTTCCGTTCGGGCGATATGGATCGCGCCGTCTCCGAGCTGATCCAGGCCGTGCGACTGGCCCCGCAGAGGGCCGTCTACCACGAGAACCTGGGCCGGGTCCTGCGCCGCCAGGGGAAGCTGAAAGAATCGGAGCGCGAGCTTTCGGATGCGACCCGCCTGGCGCCCAACGAAACGTCCGCCTGGACGACGCTGGGCCATCTGCGCCTGGAGCTGAATAAGCCCGACGACGCCGCCACGGCCTTCCGCGCCGCTTTGGATCTCGATCCCTCGAGCGAGCCGGCGGCGAGCGGGCTGGGAGCGTCGCTCGCGGAAGCGGGCCGCCTCCCAGAGGCGGAAGAGGCGGTGACCAAGGCGCTGGCGGCCAACCCGAAGTCCGCGGTTCTCTGGAACAACCTCGGAGTCATCCGCTCCCGGAGCAACGCGTTCGCCGGCGCGGTGGAAGCGTTCCAGAAAGCCCTGGCCATCGACGCAGGCCTCGAGGCTGCCAAGAACAACCTGACTCGGGCCGAGCAACTGGCGGCGATGGAGCGGGCCAGCGGGTAGGGACCGGGGCCTCGAAATCCGGTAGAGTCCGCGGCGTGGCTGGGCTTCTCTTTCCCTTCTTCCTGATCGCCATGAGCCTCTCGTCTTCCTCTCCGGAGACAGCGCATCGCGCCGAATGGGAGCAATGGCGCGCGAGGCGTCTGGAGAGTTTGCGCCGCGAAGACGGCTGGTTGTCTTTGATCGGACTCTTCTGGCTTCAGGAAGGCGAGAATTCCGCGGGCAGCGATCCGGGAAGCCGCATTCTGTTACCCGCGGGCAAGACTCCCGCGCGGATCGGCTCGATCCTCCTCGATAAGGGCTCCGTTTCGGTCCGAGCAGAACCCGAGTCCGGGCTGACCGCGGACGGCAAGCCGGTGACGTCGATGACGCTCGCGACCGACGCCGGCGCGGGCCCCGCGACCGTCCTGAAGCGCGGTTCGATCTCGTTCTATGTCATCGCGCGCGGTTCGAAGCTCGGCGTGCGCGTCAAAGACAGCGACGCCGAGACCCGACGCAACTTCCGTGGGATCGAGACCTTTCCGTACGACGAGCGGTATCGCGTCGAGGCTCGCTTCGAGCCCTATGACCCGCCGCGTGATATTCCCGTGCCAAACGTGCTCGGGACCGTCGAAAAACAGCCGTCTCCCGGCGCGCTGGTCTTCGAGCTCGACGGTAAGACCTACCGCCTCGACCCGGTCCTGGAGACCGGCGAGACGAACCTTTTCGTGATCTTCGGCGATCAGACCAGTGGCCACGAGACCTATGGCGGCGGCCGCTTCCTTTATGCGAAACCCGCGGTCGGAGGCAAGACGATCCTCGACTTCAACCGGGCTTATAACCCGCCTTGCGTGTTCACACCCTACGCGACGTGCCCGCTCCCGCCCAAGCAGAACAAATTGCCGATCCGAGTCGAGTCAGGAGAGAAGACGTACGGGGAACACTGAAGAAGTCGGTAGTCCTTAGTTGGAAGCCGCTCTTCTACCGACTATCGACTACCGACTATCGACTACCTGAGCGCTTCCAGCAGCTCTTCCAGCATCCGCGCCGTCGCCCCCCAGATGACGTTCTTTCCGTGGTGATAAAAGAGCACCGGCTCTTCCCGCCCCGGGAAAGGTTTTTTCTCCAGGACGGCGGGATCCATCAGGGAGGCTACGGGGACCTCCAGTAACTCGGCGATCTCCGCTTCCTGGGGACGGAACACGTACGGCTGCGGGATCGCCGCGACGTACGGCTCCACGTAGAAGTTGGTGACCGTCACGATCGGAGAGAGCGACCCCAGAGCAATGGCGTCGGACGGCGCCAGGCCGATCTCTTCCTCGCTCTCCCGCAAAGCGGTCTCCCAGAGAGTCGCGTCGACTGCCTCCTGCGCCCCTCCCGGAAAGGAGATCTGGCCGCGATGCTGTTCGACCGTCTCCGTTCTCCGAGTGAAGAGAATCCAGAGACCCCTGTCTCGCACGAAGAGGGGAACCAGGACCCCCGCCCGCCGCCGCCCTTCCGTGCCCTCTCGGATGATCCTCGGCTTCAGCGCCGCCAGGCGGCCGGCGACTTCCGTCATCCAACCGCTGAGAGGCAAGATAGGGACGACAGTCGAATCCGGCATCGCCTACCGGACGCTTTCCACCGCGTTCTTCAAGTACGCCTCGATGAAGGGACTCAGTCCGCCGTCCAGGACTTTGGCCGTGTCTCCGGTCTCGTGACCCGTGCGGTGATCTTTCACCATCTGGTACGGATGCAGGACGTAGGAACGGATCTGGCTGCCCCATTCGATGGATTTCTTTTCCCCGGCCCTTTTCTCCTCCACGCTCCGCCTCTCCTCGAGCGCTTTCTGGTAGAGCCGGGCGCGCAGTACCCGCATCGCCATCTCGCGATTGCGCCCCTGGCTCCTCTCGTTCTGGCAGGTCACCACGATTCCCGTCGGCAGATGCGTGATCCGAACGGCGGAGTCGGTCACGTTGACGTGCTGGCCGCCGGCCCCGCTCGAACGGTAAGTGTCCACCCGCAGGTCCTTGTCGGCGATGTCGATCTGGATGTCGTCGTCGATTTCCGGCGAGACGTATACCGACGCGAAGGAGGTGTGGCGCCGCTTGGCCGCATCGAACGGGGAGATGCGGACAAGCCGGTGCACGCCCATCTCGCTCCGGAGGTATCCGTAGGCGTGGTCTCCGACCATGTGAAGCGTTGCGCTCTTCAGGCCGGCCTCCTCTCCGTCCTGCCGGTCGATCAATTCGGATTTCCAGCCGCGCGATTCCGCGAAGCGCATGTACATGCGCAGAAGCATTTCCGCCCAGTCCTGAGACTCGGTTCCGCCCGCGCCCGCATGGATGATCAGCCACGCGTTCTTCTCGTCTTCCGGAGCTCCCATCTTGACGGAGAGCTCCAGCTCGTCGGCAAACGCGGTGGCGGCGGCGACGGCCTCGCGAGCGTCTTTTTCGGCCGGCTCTCCCTCGCGCAGCAGCTCGGCGAACGTGTCGAGCTCGTCCTTCCACTGCGCGAGACGCTCCGCGGTCTGGACCGCCCGCTCGTGAGTCCGAGTTTTCTTGAGAATGTCCTGGGCTTCTTCGGGGCGGGACCAGAAGTCCGGCTCTCCCGCCTTTGCCCTCAGACCTTCGAGCGCGCTCCGCGCGGCGTCGACATCAAAGGTAGCCCCGGAGCGACAGCAGGCGCTCCGAGGCAGCCGACATTTGCGCAATCAGATCATCGCGTTCGGTCATGAGTGAGTCGACAGTCCACAGTCTACAGATTGCCGGAGCGAAGACGCCACCAGCGGGCAACGCCGAAGAGTAGCACGGCGAGCGCGAGAACGTCCGCCGCGCGAGGGATCCAGAAGCCCCAGCGCGTCCATGCGGTCTGCTCGGTCAAGAGGCGCGCCTGGCCGCGCAGGATTCCCGCGCGGTCGGCGAGAAGCTCCGATTGAATTCTCCCTTTCTCGTCGACGGCCCCGGAGATCCCGGTGATCGCCGCGCGCAGGAGCCAGCGATTGGTCTCGACGCTCCGGATCGCCGCCCCCGCGAAATGCTGCGCCTGCGCTCCCGCCCGGCCGTACCAGGAATCGTTCGAGATCGTCGCCAGCAGGTTCGCTCCCGCCGCGACCTGATCCCGCATCAGGGTGGGATAGATGATCTCGTAGCAGACGCCCATGCCGATGCGCAGGTCTCCGGCATCGATGAGCTCGGGCCGTTGGGCGGCGGAGAAGCCTCCGACCTCGCTCGCGATCTTGCGCGCGAAGAAGAAAAGTTTCGGCAGAGGGACGTACTCCCCGAAGGGAACCAGGTGGACTTTCCGGTACGGAGAGCCGATGAGCCCCTTCGGGCCGAGCAGGCGGGCCACGTTGTAATAACGGCCGCCCGGCTCGGCTTCCAGATCATTGAACAGGACATTGCAGCAGTCGTCGGAAACGGCCGCGAGATCGCGCCTGAGCCTTTCGCTCTCCTGCCAGGTGACCGGCAGGGCGGACTCCGGCAGGACGATGAGGGAGAGGCGGTCTCGCGCGGCTTCCCGCGCTTGACCGAGAACGCTTTCATACGCCGCGGCCTGACCCCCCGGCGCGCGACGCGTCTCTTCGGTGACGTTGGGCTGAAGGATCGCGTAGGAAAAGGTCCGGGCCGGGCCGGAAGAAGACCGCAGCCGCGCGGCGCCGCCCGCTCCCAGGAGCAGCGCGATTCCAGCCGCGACCAGCCCCGGCGCGGCCCGGCGGCGCAGAATCGTGGCGGAGAGCAGCGCTGCCACCGCCGCGACGCAGGCGCCCACGCCGTAGACGCCCCAGACGGAGGCCGACTGGGCCCAGATCGGATGGCGATAGAGAGCGTGACCGGTCAGGTTCCAGGGAAATCCTCCGTAGATGTAAGAGCGCGCGTGCTCCGCCGCCATCCAGAGAAGCGGAAACGCAGCCAGGCGCGTGAGCGAGCCGGCAGGGGCGATCGCGACGGTGCCCCAGGCGACGACCGCGGACCACTCCGAAAGGATCCCGGCGAGCAGCAGCACGCAGACCACACCCATGACCGGGCCCTGCCCGCCGTAATGCGTCACGACATAGAAGACCCAGGGGATCGAAACGCACCAGTACGCAAACCCGAAGAGCACGCCGGAGAACAAGGCGCGGCCGCGGCTCTCCTCGAGCGTGAGCGCGACGAGCCAGGGAACCAGCGCGATCGGCAGCAGCACGACCCACTCGAAGGGAGGAAATGCCAGCGCGAAGAGGACACCGGAAACGAGCGCGGCGGCCGGCGTCCTCCATCGACGCCCTGCCGGTTTGTTCAGGGTGTACCCTCGCCCTTCGCCATTCGCCCTTCGCCGTTCGCCCGCTCAAGCGCCTCCTCCGCCCGATAGGAGGACCGCACGAACGGGCCGGCGAAGACGTGGCGAAACCCAAGGCTCTCGCCGGCTTCGCGATAGCGGTCGAAAACTTCGGGCAGGACGTACTCTTCGACGGGCAGGTTCTCGCGAGACGGCCGCAGGTACTGTCCGATCGTGACGATGTCGACGGACGCCTCGCGCAGGTTCGCCAGAAGCTCGAGAACCTCGGCTTCCCGCTCTCCGAGGCCGACCATCAGCCCCGACTTCGTCGTCAATGCCGGGTTCAGGATCTTCGCGGCCGAAAGGATCCCGAGCGACCTGTCCAGGCTCGCCCCGCGGCGGGCGCGAGGATAGAGGCGCGGAACTGTTTCCACGTTGTGATTGAAGACGTCGGGACCTGCCTCCACGACGACGCGGACGGAGTCGAACCGTCCGCGGAAATCCGGTGTCAGGACTTCGATGCCGGGACGCGATTCCAGCCGCCGGACCGCGGCGATGGTCGCGGCGAAGTGGCTCGCCCCGCCGTCGGGCAGGTCGTCGCGGTCGACGGAAGTCAGGACGACGAACCGCAGTCCCATCTGTCGCGCCGCGTCCGCGACGCGTTCCGGTTCCCGGGGATCCACCGGGAGGGGACGCCCGGTCGAGATGTGGCAGAAGCCGCACGCGCGCGTGCAGATCCCGCCGAGCAGGAGAAACGTGGCCGTGCCGCGGGAGAAGCATTCGCCCCGATTCGGACAGCGCGCCTCCTCGCAGACGGTGTTCAGCGCGTGCCGGCGCATCAGCCCCTTGACTTCGTGCAGCTCCGAGAGCCGCAGCCGTTTCTCGCGGATCCAGAGCGGAGCCCGGACCGGAAGCGCGCTCACTTGCCCGAGGGCGCGATCCAAGTCTTGACCTTCTCTTCCCTGGAGAGGCGCTCGGAGGCCCGTTCCGCCTCTTCCCGGCGCGAGTAGGGTCCCACGCGCACGCGATAGACCGATCCTTTGGGAGCCTGAGCCACCTCGACCCGGGCGCGATATCCCCGATGAATCAACTTGTCGCGGCGGGCTCGCGCCTCCGGCTCGGAGGAGAGCGAGAGCACCTGCACCCAGAAGTCACCTGTCGAACCCGTCGAGGCGCTCGAAGCCGGCGCGGCCGGCGGGGCGGGACGGGGCTGGGTCGCGCGCGGCGCGGGGGTTCGCTGGGCCGCAGCCGCCGGTGTTTCGGCGCGGTCCTCGAAAAACTGGAGCGACGGAGCCGCCGTCGGGTCGTTTCCGAGCACGGGCTTGGGAAACGGGGGCACCGGCGCCGTCTTTCGCGGCGGTCGAATCGGGGTCGGCTGCTCGGCAGCCGCGATCTTCTCCGCCGGGCTCGGCGCGGGCGAAGGCGCCGGCTCCGCCGCGACCTTCGGGCCGCGCCCCGCAACGCCGGTCATCAAGCCCAGAAAGTAAGCCAATCCGAGAACCACCAGCAGACCGACGAAAACAGCGACGGCCTGCCGGGTCGTGAAGGACAGCTGATAGTGCGTCTGCGGGTCGGGCACGACGTGAGTCTAAGGTCTAAGGT
>JBKPDV010000049.1:0-8781 GCA_046728075.1 Acidobacteriota bacterium
GCGGCGGGGGAGCTCAAACGGGCAGGCGTGCGACCCACTGGAGCGTCTCCTCTCCGGGAAGGCCGACTCGGTCGAGAGATTTCAGGTAGAGATTGAGCGCCCCGCCGCGGAGTTGGACGATGTCGAGGCTCACTTCCGGCAGGGAAGGCTTGATGCAGGTCTTCCCGCACAACTCGCAATCTCCGCGGATGTCCTCCCGCGCGATCATCTCCGCCAGGACGGACATGACGTCTTCGTGAACACTCGCGACCTTCTGCTGGAGTCCGGACGGATCACGTTGGAAGATCGCTCCAAGGAGCTCGATCGCATGCTCGAGGTGATCCCGCTCTTCGGCTGCGATCGTCTTGTAGGCCTTTCCGAGCTTGCCCGGGGCCACACGTCCGACGGCGCTATACATGGAGACGGCGAATGACTCCAGCATCAGCTCCTGGATGATCAGGCACGCCGTGAAATCGCCGCGCCCTGCGCTCTTGACGAAAGCGGACCGGATTCTCTTCCAATACGGCGCGTTCACATTCATGGTGACGCAGAGGCCCATCTCCTCACCCAGGCGTTGAAAAGAACGGGCATGCGCTTTCTCTCGCGCCGCGTGCTCGAGGGCCTCGATCTTGTCGTCCGCGCTTTCGTAGAGATCGACGAGGCTCGCGAAGTTCATCATTCCAATGAGCTCGCCCGTGGCTGACTGAGAAAGAATGCTCTCCCAGACCCTGTGAGCCTCCCCGCCCGCCTGCAGGAGACCGCTGCTCGTGGCTTCCATGTTTCCTCCTCGGGACCCGCTGAGTCGTGACGATCGGGCCGGCCAGCCGCCGGTCCACGGACCTTCTACTGTTTCGGCCGTGGCATCGACCCCTCTTCGCTGGTTGGCGGAGCGACGTTCTTCAGGCGCATGTACGTGACGAGGTTGCCGTAGTGCTCCATCGTGTGCGCGGTGTTGACGATCAGCACGCCGACCCTCGGCGTGTCGTTACCGAACATCTTCACCGGTTGGGCGCCGGACGCGTCGGTCATGCCGCCGTAGGCCTTGTCGCAGTAGGCAAAGGCGTCTTTCAGCGCCGCGGTCAGATCGGCTTTCGATGTCTTGCTCTGCTCGATTTTCGGCGCCGGGTTCTTTTCGCCGAGCGCGATGGAGCAGAACGTGTACTGCGCGTCCGCGATGTGTCCGAGGATCTGGCCATAGCTGCGGACAGCGTCCGTCGGCTTGAAGCCGAAATTCTCTTCGGGCATTTTTTCTGCTGACCGGAGCAGAATCGTCTGCAACCGTGTGTACATGTACTTGTGCCAGGCAGGGACCGCATTCTCCTTGGGCAGGGTGAATGCGGGCGGTGGTGGCGCCGGCGGGGTTGGGGTCCCCTGGGCAAATCCGGCTGCGGGCGGGGCCAGCAGGCAAATCAGAAACGCTGGCAGAAACGTTCGAATGGATCTGGTGGCGTCGATGGGGACTTGCATGTTCTTCTCCTTTTGACCGGGATAGGTCTTCTCTTTGACTGGCTTTCGGGTGTGGTCCATACGACTGTCCTTCCTTGCGTCAGGCGGCGGCTTCGACGAGCGGCTGATCCCGGACGCCTCGGATCAGGAGCCACAGAATGATCGCCGCCTCCCCGAAAAGAACGGGAAACGTGATCCGCGAAACAACGCCCGCGTATTGCGGCAGAAGGAAGGAGGTGAAGCTCTGGATCGGGTACGCGATGCCGTTCAAGATCAGCAGGACGCCAAGGATGCGGGGAATGAAGCCGGATCTGTAGACGAGAATCCCGAACGGAAGAAGCCAAAGACCCCAGAACACCTGAGCGACGAGCATTCCACTGCTATGCAGGCGGAGGAAGACTATTGCCAGGGCATCCAGCTGAGGCTTCGTGAAGACCGACAGGAAATCGCCACCGCGCACGAGAGTCAGGGCGGCGATGTTGTTGAGCACGTTCAGGCACGAGATCGGGATGGAGAGCGCAAACAGAGTCACCATGAGAGAGGCGAGCGGCTTGTCCACTCCCACGAGTAAGCGGTACAGGGCGAGAACCGCGAAGAGAAACGCGACCGCGATGATCAGCTCGCCCGCGATCCCGAGCCGCATCGTCCACTCGGAAGCCAGGATCCTGCTGGCCGTCGCGGCGGCATTTCCACGCACGACCAGAGTGCTCGGCACATAGATGAGGATGAAGGGCGCGGGGATACAGGTGACGAGATACAGGAACCCGGCGATTCTTGCGGTCTTTTTGAGTGAGCTCATGTCCTCTCCCTTGCTCCTCATGAAACGCGCTTCAAAGCGTCCGACGCTTTCGTCAGGGTCGGGTTCAGCTTGAGCGCCGCCTGGTAGGCCTGCTTCGCCTCCGCCTTTCTCCCTTCCTTTTCGTAAATGTCGCCGAGGTAGTAGTGCGCGTTGGCGAGCGTCGGCTCGTTCTCCTTCGGCGTGTAGGCGACGTACTTCTTCAGCCCCTCCTCGCCCCGCGCCAGGTTCGTGTTCGCGAGCGAGGCGGTCCGCCCCAGGTGATAGAAGGCGGGCATGTAGTGCGGATCGACCTTCAGCGCCGTTTCGAACTCTAGAGATGCGGCGGTGTAGTCCTTCTCGACGTTCGCAAGATACTGGCCGAAATAGCTGTGCGCCCTCGGTGAGTTGGGCTCCTCACGGATGGCATCGACGTATTCCTTCTGCGCCAGGTCGAGCTTCTGCTGCCGCGAATAGACGAACGCGTAGGCGCGGTGGCCGAAGATCGGATCGATCGCTTTGATCTCCTTCGCCTGCTCGAGCGCTTTATCGTAGGAGCCGCCCATGATGGCGGGCGCCTCCGCGTAGATCTGGACGAGACCGAAACGCGGCTCGACGTATTTCGGATCGAGCGCGACAGCTTTCTCGAACTCCTCTTTGATGCGCGACCCGTATTTGGCGGCGGCAAGCATGCCGCCGGCCTGCACTTTGGCGCCGTACGCGCTGCCCAGAGCGAAATGCGCCTCCGCGCTCTTCGGCGACTGCGCGACGGCCTTCTCCAGGATTTCGATCGCGGCGTCGCCATCGCCTCGGCTGATCGCGGCGCGCCCTTGCTCGATCAGCGTTATTTCTGCGAACAGAAAGACGGCGGCGAACGCCGCCGGGATGGCGAGTGGGAGGCTCATCTGTCTTCCGAGGTTGAGTTGCATTTTCTTCACCTTTCCGCTGGAACTGGTTTCTTCCGATCAAATCGGTTCCCGATAGCGGCGCAGGCGCACTGCCGCGGCGAGGAATGCCGCCGCCAGGAGCAGTCCGAGCCAGAGACCGGGCGTGCCCAGGAACCTCAGGGGATTGAGTTGGTCGAAGCGATCGATGATCTCGTAGTGGCCCTTGGCCGTCGGCGTGACGTTGAAGGCCGCCGTCATGGCGCCCATGAAGCGGTACCTCAACAGCGAACCGAAATAGGACGTTTGGAATGTCACCCTCTCGATCACGGAGATCACGACCATCGGCAAGAAGGCCCAGAGAACCGGTGTGCGCCGTGCCCAGCCCGAAACCAGCAGCAGCCACCCGTACATGGGCGCGTGCCAGAGAGTGAACACGCCGATGCCGTAGACCAGCGTTACGGGCATCTCGAGTAACCGCAATTCGGCCCACAACGGCGCGGGACTCATGCCGCTCCCGATCAGGACGACAGTGCTCCACAGTAGAAGGATGAGTTGTGTGGCCACGCTGAGCGCGAAGCCGATCAGGGGCAACACCACGAGGGGGATGGCCGCCTTCGAGAGTACGGTCGTGAAATCCGAAACAGGCAGCGACTTCCAGAACAAAATGCTGCGGTCGCGGCGTTCGCCGTACAGCGCGTCGAGTGCGTAGAAGATCCCCACGAGGATCGTGGTCACCATGATCACGGTCGGCGTCACGGTGAAGTGACCGACGACCGCGGCGTGCCGCTTCGCTGCATCGAGGGGGAGGTTCCGCATCTTGTGCGGCAGACCGAACGCGGTCATCAGCAAGATGAACAGGGCGAACGCAGCAACGGCCAGCGGCGCGATGGTGAGCGAGCGGTTCTCCCACAGCTCGCGCCGAATCGACCAGTACATGAGGTCGTTCGCCGGCCTGTTCGGGGGCTCGGCGACTCGCGATTCCAGGGGAGAGCCGGGCGGCACGTTCGATGGCGTATTCATGCCGCCGCCCCTCTGGCCTCGGCGGCCTCCATCACGGCGACGAACAGATCGGCGATGCTCGGGGTGCGCACGTCGCCCAGGGGGGCGAGCTGCTGGCGATCCGCATTGTCGAACAGCAGGATGCTGCGGCCGAAGACCGGGCGCTCGTGGATCGGCCGGAGCGCCCGCGCCGCGGCGAGATGCTCTGGGTTCACCATCACTTCCACGTAGCGCGACTCGAACGTCTCCATGCTCGACTCGAGGACGATGCGGCCGCGGTTCAAGAACACGAAGTCGGTCAAGACATCCTGGATTTCGTCGATCTGATGGGTCGTCACGACGATCGTGCGGGTGCGATCGAAGTAGTCGTTCAGCAGCGAGTCGTAGAACCGCTTGCGAAACAGGATGTCGAGGCCGAGTGTCGGCTCGTCCAGCACCAGCAGTTTCGCGTCCACGGACATGACCAGGGCCAAGTGCAGCTGGGTCACCATGCCTTTCGACAATTCCCTGACCTTGCTCTCGCGCTTGATATCGGTCTTTGCGAGGAAGCCTTCCGCCTTGGCGCGATCGAATCGCGGATGCACGCCGGCCAGATAGTCGAGCGCCTGCGAAACCCGGATCCAGCGCGGCATCACGGCGACGTCGGTGATGAAGGCGACGTCGCGCACGAGCTGACCGCGGTCGGTCCAGGGGTTCCGCCCGAGCACCCGGAGCTCTCCCTGATATTGGGTGAGGCCGAGAATCGCGTGGAGCGCGGTGCTCTTGCCGGCGCCGTTGGGACCGACGATTCCGAGGATGCGGCCCTCTTCGACGCGCAGATTTATGCCGTCCAGGGCGACGGTCCTGCCAAAGGTCTTGCGGAGGCCGCGCGCTTCGATGACCGACATGGCTACGGCTCCTCTTCTCCGGCATTCGACGGCCGGCCGGTTGGGGCAGCATCCAGCAGTTCTTTCGGTGTCAGGCCGAGCCGCTGAATGGTCGCGTAGACCCTGGGCCATTGTTCCGCCAGGAACTTCTGGCGTTCGGCCTTGAGCAGCAGATCGCGCGCGCCGGCATTGATGAACATGCCGAGGCCTCGCCTGCTCTCGACGAGCTGCTCTTCGACCAGTTGCTGATAGCCCTTCAGCACCGTGATCGGGTTGACCCGATATTCGGCCGCGACGTTGCGCACGGAGGGCAACGGATCGCCTTCTTTGAGCACGCCGTCGAGGATCATCGCGACGACACGGTCTCGAAGCTGGCGATAAATCGGCTGACTGTCATTCCACTCACGATCCATCCCGTCTTCCTGTTAGCCCTCTCGACAGAGGGGTGAGTGCTCGTTCGGATTGACCACTGGGCCTCCTCCTGATTCGTCACGACGCACGGCAGAATCAGGTGATGTAGTGAACTACAACACCAGTTCACATGCAAGCTGTTTTTCGGTCGCGGAGCTGAATTACCGCGGTCGACGAGCGCAAACTACTGACAGCTATGGGTATCCTGTTGTATCGAGGCAGGCAAAGGGTGCCTCGCCGGGTCAAGGGGAAGTTAACCGAGGGAGTTTCGCGCCAGGCCAATCGAAGGCGCGAGCGGCGGACTATTTGACTCCATCTGCGAGGTACAAGTCCGACAGCACCCCGCGTGTAGGAGTAGATATACACCGACCCGTCCGGGGTTGGGTCCCGAATGATGCTCGAGACGCCGGCCGCATCCGACGGCATCAGCGTGCGCCAGAGCGAACGCTTTGCGGAGGTTCGCCAAGCCTACAATATAGAGATTGTGAGTCCTGGTCTCGCACTGGGATCATACAGGATGGCAACACGGAACCCGATCGCGAACCACTCGGCACTGTTTGGTCTGCTGTCACCGGCTGACTTCGTCATGAAGAAATCCTTATAGCGGTTGACGGCACCGCCGAGCGTCAGGAAGAATCCTGCTTGGGCGACATATTGACTGGAGGAAGACCATGAAACAGCTCATCGTCGCGGGCCTCATTGCGGGTGCAATGGTTACAAGCGCAGGTGTCTGTCAGGCCGACGATCGGGGCCCGTTCGAATCGGCCGGCGTCGAGCAATTCGCCGTCTTGCCGGATGGCGTGCGCTTCCCCGAGGGGATCACCGCCGATCCGGCCACGGGTCAGATTTACGTCGGCACGTTCGACTTCGGACCCAACGCGAACAAGCTGCTGCGCTTCGGGAAAAACGGCCATCTGATCGCACAGCGCGATTTCGGCAAGGCGCCTCTCCTCGGCCTGGGATTCGACGCCGCCCACAACAAGATATTCATCCTCAATGTCGCGGCGATCGCCGGTGCCGGCGCGTCGAGGGTGCAGCGTATCGCTGCGGCATTCGACCCCACGACCGCTGTCGAAGATGTCGCCCCGATTCCGGTGATCGGCGCGCCCGGCCCGCGGACCGTCGGCAATCCGGACGGGAGCTCGGACCTGATTACGTTCGGCTCGAGCGGGGTCCCGGTGCCCAATGGGATGGTTTTCGACCACCTCGGTAACCTCTATGTCTCCGATTCGTTCCAGGGGGCAATCTTCCGCATCGACAATGCGAAGACCTGCGCGACGCCCTGCGCGGTGACGCTCGTTTCACACGATCCGCTGCTGGCGACCGCGGGCTTCCCGCCGTTCGGCGCCAACGGCCTGGCTCTCAATGCCGCTGAAACCACGCTGTTCATCGCGAACACGGGTGACAACCGTGTGCTCAAAATGGATATCGCGACCAAGGCCGTCTCCGTATTCGCGGAGAGCGTTCACGGAGCGGACGGTCTGCTCTTCGATGCCAGCGGCCGCCTTTGGGTCGCGGCCAACCAGGCGGACCAGCTCGTTGCGTTGAACGACAAAGCACGACCCGTCGCGCGCGCGGGCGAGTTCGAGGGGATCCAGCATGACGGCACGCCGCAAGGCCTGCTGTTTCCGGCGAGCATGGTGATCGTCGGCCAGCACATGTACGTGACCAACCTCGCCCTGCCGCTGACGTCCGCCGTCGGTGACGAGCCGGAGGAAGACGTCACGCGGTGGACGATCGGCCGCTTCAATGTGCCTAACCGGTAGCGGTTGGCTGACTAGAGCCCGAGCTGATGGAGCGCTCCGGCCGCCCGGAGCGCCGCCTCGACCGACTGAATAAACCCGAGCTTTGCCTTCTGCTCGTCGCTCAGGAGACCGACGAATCCGTTCCGGAAATCGGCCTCGATCTGCCCGAACTGCTTCTGAGCCGCGTTGACGGAGAGGACGAGAGCGCCGACGGTGCCGGGGTCGGGCTTCGGTAATGAAAGAGCATCGGACAAGGCCCGCTGCCGGTCCTCGACCTGGCGCCGAAGCGGATCGGCAGCGCCGGCTCGCGCCTGCGCAAGATCCCGGACAGACGCCAACTGCTGATCGCTGAGCCCGAGAACCTCTCTGAGGACATACTCGGGCGGCGGGCCTCCGAGAGGCGGGGACGCTTGAGCGGCAATCGGAACAGCGAAAACGAGAAGCAAGCCAAGGCTGAGAAGGGACTCTCTCACGGCGGTTCTCCTTTCCTGACATCGGAGGCCGGGCCCACAGGCGGCGCGGTCTCCGTCAGATTGGTGGCCGAGGCCGGAGTCCCATATGACAGCGCTCCTCACATCTCTTCGCATGACGAAAAACGGAGTCAGGAGAATCTCGTCGAAATGCTACTCGGCGCGCAGTGCGATGACGGGATCGACGCGCGTCGCGCCGGCAGCCAGGAGGCGAGAAGCCCTGCGCCGACGAGCGTCAGCGCGACGGAGGCGTAAGTCGCCGGATCCAGGCGGCCGACGTCGAAGAGCAGGCTCGTCAAGTAGCGAGTCAGCACGACGGCGCCGGCGGCCCCCGCCGCGAGTCCGGCGCCCGTCAGCGCGAGCCCCTCGCCGAGCACGAGCCGCAGGATGTCGCCGCGCTCGGCGCCAAGCGCCACGCGGATACCGACCTCGCGCTTGCGCCGCCCGATGTTGTAGGTTCCTCATGCCGCCATCGAGCAGCATACGACGCGCGAAGAAGAAGGTTACCGGTCCGGTTCAGCCGAGCGATCACGGCGAAACGCGATTCACTTCATCGCCCGGCGTGTGCGATGTGCCGCCCCGATCTAGGCGTCACTCAGCCTGATACCAGTCCTCGACTTTCAGATCAGCGCCCCGCGCCGCGGACAGCCGCCAGGCCCGAAACGGAACACGGAGTATCGAAGTCACTACTTCTTGGTGGTATCGCCGCCTGCTCTCCACATCTCAATCACCACTTCGGGGATATGAGTGCCCTTGCAGGAGCCCTTGCCGCCTGTGACGCCGGCTGCCATGTTGGCCGGCAGGGTTTTCTCGGGAAGATTTCGGGTCGCCTTCGACTTGGCCGCATTCTTTTTCATAGCGCGTTCTCCTTATTTCCAGTCACCAGATAGCAGTACCGATGCCAACCGAACGGAATGTCCGAACCCCTTGCTCTGAGAGCCTTTACCGCGACGCCGATTCGACCAACCTCGAGCAGACAGGCTTGAAACGCAACATGGCTGTCTCAAATTAGAACCAATGGTCTGCCATCAAGGACTGCATCCGGGCCGCAGGGCCCATCCCGTGAGCAGGCGAGAGGTCTGTGGCCGTTCTCGCTGAGCGGCTCTGGTGCAAAACCTACTCAAGAATTGCTCGCGGCTATTACTGAGAGACTCTCTGCTCAGCTGCCAGGCAGCAAGGATCCAAGAGATCGATGGTGTGGCA
>JBKPDV010000050.1:0-5938 GCA_046728075.1 Acidobacteriota bacterium
CTTCGTCTCCTCGTAGACCCGGCCCAGGTATTCCCCGATGATCCCGAGGAACAGGAGCTGAACACCGGAAAAAAACGTAATGACGAGAATCAGGGCGGTGAAACCAACGGGAGATCTGCCGAGAGCGACCTTCACATAGACCGCATAAGCCGCGAACAGCATCGCCCCGCCGACGACTGCGGCTCCCAGCACTGCCGCCGCTCGCAAAGGCGCCATGGAAAACGCGAAGATTCCGTCGAACGCAAGCCGAAGGAGCTTGCCGAACGTGTATTGAGAGCGCCCCGCGGCTCGCTGCGATCTCTCCACGGGAACACCCACCTGGCGGAACCCGACCCAGGCCCGCAACCCCCGCAGGTAACGGTGTCGCTCGGGAATTGCAACGACTCCATCGACCACACGGCGGGAAAGCAGGGCGAAATCTCCCGAGTCGAGCGGCAACCGGACGTTCGAGAGAACGGCGATCATGCGATAGAAGAAGTAGTAACAAGCGCGCAGGATCCATCCCTCTTTGCGGCTCGCACGTTGCGCATAGACGACGTCGAAGCCGCGGCGGTGCTCCTCCAGGAAGAGCGGGATCACCTCCGGCGGGTCCTGGAGGTCGCCATCCATCACGATCACGACGTCTCCGGAGACCCTGTCGAGCGCGGCCGACAGGGCCGCCTGGTGGCCGAAATTCCTCGACAGCGAAAGGCCAACCACTCGAGGATCCGAGATTGCCGCCGCGGCCACTTTTTCGAAGGTGCCGTCGAGACTGCCGTCGTCCACAAACACGATCTCGTGAGGACCGCCGGGAATCGAATCGAGAACGGTCGTGAGCCGCCGCAGCAGCTCCGGAAAAACCTCCTCCTCATTGTAAAGAGGGATGGCGAGAGAGATTCGCGGTGGCGACATCAGCGCTTCCGTTTTCCCTTGAAGTAGACCATGCTCCAGATCGGGATTCGAAAAGCGCCGAGGGGATACGGTTCGAACAGAACCGGATCGAAGGCTTCGGTGAAAAGCGCCCGCCATTGGTCGAGAGGCCTCGGGTACTCACCTCGGTCCCAGCTTGCGAGCAGCCGCGGGAGGCCCGGCCGATCCGGCATCACGAGATCGAGGATATGGACGTGTCCGTCATCGGTCAACAGGCTCGCCACCTGCGAGAGAATCCGATAGACATCCGGCTCGTCGACATGGTGGAGAAGGCTATTGACGAGGATAAAGTCGAAGCCCTTCCCGACCATCGCCACGCCGTGTCGGACATCGGCGACCTGGAACCGATCTCCGTACCGGCGCCTCGCCCAGGCAATGTAGTCGGGATTGTTATCGATGCCGAGGTAGTCCGCGTGCGCGAAGTGACGAGCGTTCGTGCCCGGACCACAGCCAACGTCCAGAACACGGCGAGCCGCGCTCAGATCATTGTGTTGGAAGAGCGGCGCGAGCTTCTTCTCGGCAAAGGGCGCTTGCCAGAGCCGATAGGCGGTCACTCGCTCCATGACCTGAGCGTGAAGCCTCACCCTCTGGTCCCCTTTTTCAAGGGAAGCAGACGCCGGCGCTTTTCGCTCAGAAGCGCGAAAGAGAGGACGAGCCTGATCGGAAGCGTGGTTGTCATCTCTCAACGGAAATCAAGGCGTGGTCCTTCACGACTTGCGCCCGACGAACAGCAGCTTTCCAAACCGCGCGCGGCAGATTTCGACCTGGAAGGCGCTGCGAAGCGAGGTGAGAATCGCGGCCGGCCGGCCCAGCCAATTCTCGTACGTCGGTCCCTCGAGATCGATCATCGTGCCGAGCGCGTCCAGGCGAGCCGACAGTTTTCGAGCCGGGCCTCCGGCTGCCAGACGATGCACGATGGAGAGAAAGGGCGTCATCCAGGGCTCGACGGCGACGAGGCGGCCGCCGGCTCGGAGGACCCGGCGCACTTCCGCGACTGTCTGCTCGAGATCTCCCGGCAGTTCCAGTAGGTGATGCAGTCCGCCCTGAACGATCGCGACGTCCCGCGATCCGTCCGCGAACGGCAAACGCCGGCAGTCGCCGACGACGAGACCGCCGCGCCCGAACGAGCGCCCCACCAGCGTGAGGGAGAGATCCACGCCGAGGACGCGCGAGAAGCCGAGCTCCGCAAGCGCCCGCAGGCCATTTCCCCGTCCCGAAAAGAGTTCGAGAACCCGGGCGTCCCGAGGCCATCGGCCAGCGCCGAGCCGGCGCAGCCGGCGGGCGAACTTGCGGACCTCCTGTTCGGGCGTCTCGAAGCGCAGGTACGCGGACTCCCACGGGCTCACGTCCACGTCCGAGCCCGCCGGCTCGAGAGCGGTCACCATGGCGAGCCGATCACTTCGAGGACACGCTCGCAAGAAACTGGAGCGAGCCGCCGAAGAGCCACTTCGCCGGAACCGGGTAGAGGCCGAGGTCGTATTCCCAGGACGTGACCTCGAGCCCCAGCGCCGAGAAGTTGTCGAACCAGGTCTGGCGCCGCCAGTACCGGTACGGCAGCGCCACTCCGTGCCGGGCATTGCCGACGCGGTCCATGAGGCGAAGCGTGGGAACGGCGAGGAACCGGTCGGATGTGTGGTCCTTGATCAGAATGGGACCACGGGTGACACGCGCCGCTTCGCCCAGCAGCTGGGCGGGATCGTCGGCATGGTGCAGCACGTCCACGACCATCACGACGTCGAAAGTCGAGTCCTCGAACGGAAGCGTGCGCCCGTCGTACGGGACCACGGCAACGGCCGCGGTGTCCCGGACCTGAACGTCCACCCCGCGGACAGCGATGTCCGGACGGAGGCGAAGCAGCTCGCGGGCCAGGAGGCCGTCCCCGGAGCCGACATCGAGAACGCTCGAGCCGTGAGGAACGAGCGCGGCGAGGCGTTGCGCAAGAATACGGACGCGACGGCCGAGAACGTAGTTCTGATGGAGATGCTCGACCGCCTTCACCGCCGCTTCATTCCCAGGACGCTCATAAAGAAGCTCGACAGGATCGTCTGGAACCCGAGAGTCGTCAGAGTGACACCCGGGATCACCCATCGCATCGTCTGCGCGTAATCGAGCGGTCCGAATCGCGCGAGCCGCCATTGATTGATGGCGGCGGCGAGCAGACCGAGGCCCACGACCATCGCGCCGGCGCCGGCCAGCAGTCCGATTTCCAGGTCGACGTGCTGGAAAACGCGCATGAGGCGCGGGTCCGGAGGCAGCAGACCCTCGGCAATCGCAAAGATCTTCGTGAACACGGCGAACACGATGGACTGGTATCCGCAGATCAGTGCGAGGCTCGCAAAGAGAAGAGTGTGAGCGTCGAAAGTCACGCCGCCGATTCGGATGCCGGGCATCGCCAGCGCGTATCCCGCCAGACCGAGCAGGACCAAGACGCTTCCGGGAACGAGGAAGAGCCACCGCGGACTGAAGAGCAGGAAGAAGCGGAGCGTCCGCCAGCCGTCGCGGAAGGTTCGCAGATGCGGAGCGTGCGCGCGACGGCCGTCCGGATGGAGTGTGACGGGAACATCCAGAATCCGAGCTCCCTGCAGGCTTGCTTTGATGATCATCTCCGTCGCGAACTCCATTCCCGTGCAACGCTGCTCAAGCCGCTCGTAGAGCTCTCTCGTAAAGCCCCGCAGTCCGCAGTACACGTCGTGAATTGGCGCGTGAAACCAGCGCCGAGCCAGGAAGGAGAAAAAAGGATTGCCCAACCAGCGGTGCAGGAAGGGCATCGCTCCGGGTAGCACCTGCCCGCCGCCCGTCTCTAACCGGCATCCCTGGACCAGCTCGTATCCCTGGCGGAGCTTCTCCACGAAGCGCGGGACTTCCAGGAAACTGTAGCTTTCATCGGCGTCCCCCATCACGATGTACCGGCCGTGAGAGGCCGCGATTCCGCCCATCAAGGCGCTTCCATACCCCCGCTCTCGGACGAAGACGACGCGTGCTCCCTGGCCACGCGCAAGATCGGGCGAGCCGTCGCTGCTCCCGTTGTCCGCGACGACGACCTCACCCTTGATTCCGCTCTCACGAAGGGCCCGCTGCGCTTTTTCCACACAGGAAGCCACGGTGTCGGCCTCGTTCAGGCACGGCATGACCACGCTGACCTCCGGTGCCGGATCGAGGGCCGCGGCGCCAGCGGCGCCCAACGCCAAGGAGCTCACGCCCTTATTCTCGCGCGGCTCGCTTAGGGAATTCGATTCGTTCCTCAGGAAATCAAAAGTACCGGATTTCCCCGAAAGTGCAAGAGCCGAGAAGGGCTCCTGATATTCCGCAACACCCGGCGGTCAGGAACCTCTCCGGAACCCGTAGAAAAGGCCGGGTTGCGGTCTCGCGCTGCTCCGTCGGTGATCATTGCCAGCGCCATCCTCGAGCACGCGTCACCGCTGACAGGAAGCATTCCGCGGTCGCCAGACCGAATCCTCGCCGGAACCACTCACCGATCAAAAACGGTTCGCGCCACCGAGAACAATGGCATTCGTGCCGCGAGAAGGTCGTCATCGCGATCAAAGTCGCTCCCTTCGGAGTCCCAGAAGAAAGAGCGAGTGGATGCGCGGCGGGAGGTCCCGTTCCTGGAAGGGCCGGACGACGTACTCGGTGTCGATCCACGCTTGGATGCGGCGCCCATAGTCGACCCCGAACATGGCCGGTCCATACTCGCTTGTCAGTCGCCGCCAAACGACGACTGCTTTCGGCCGCGCGAGCTGAAGTTCCTTGAGGATTTCCTCCTCATTCTGTTCGGTCAGGTAACCGGGCAGATACATCTTGTGGCGGCAGGGATTCACTCTCCCGGAGAGGTAGTTCAGCACCTCCCCCTCCGGAAACACGACCAGTCCCTCTCCCGCCCGGGTTTCGCCGCGCACGGCGTCAGCAACTCCTTCGATCTCGGCCGCGACATGCCTGGGCGCCGAGAGCATTCGATCGGTGCCGGCGATCCAGAGTCTGTCCTGGGCGGCATACTGAATAAACCGCATGCCGAAGGCGAGGACGATCGCGAAGCCAAGTCCCACGGAGATTGCTCTCGCGACAGCCTTCCGGGTGCTCTCGCCGCTCTCTCTGGCCGCCATCCGTGAAATGAGGAGCGCGGCCGCAACGAACGTGAACGCCAGGGGATTGCCGACGTACCAGGAATCCCCGATGTGGAAGAGCCGCCGGTGGGACATCGCCAGACCCATTGCTCCAAATCCCGCGAGCCCCGCCGACTTCGGGTTGCCCGGACGACTGATCCCGTGGATGAACGCCAGGCCAGAGATGACCGGAGAGGCGCTCCAGAGAAACGATCCGGACGCGCCGCCCGCTGCGGCGCAGACTCCGAGCAAGAGAAGAATTCCGAGAATCTGTCCCACGTGCTTCCGGCTCACAAGACGCGTCGACGCCCGCAGACCCGCCGCTTGCAGAAGGAGAAAGACCCCAATCCAGAGGCCGGCGGAGTAGAAGTCGTTCACGACTCCCGCTCTCCAGTCGCGGATACCTGAAAAAGCAATAAGAAACTGTCCTGTTTCTTTCGGCAGCCCTGTCAACAGAAGGTGCCCCTCGCGGATCACGGGTCCCCAGCCAGCGGCCGCAATCGCGATCGCGACTCCGCCGCCAAACGTGAGCATTGCGGCAGCGAGTAGCAGAGACAGGGGACGCGCCGACCGTTTTTCCCAGCGGCCGGCCACTGCCATCGCGAGGCCACAAGAAACAAGAGCCGCTATTCCCCACTCGGTGCGACAAAGCCCTGCCAGACCGCAAAGGGCTCCGGCGAGTGGTGCGGAACGGGTGCGCGCGAAAGGACGCGACGCCATCGCCAGGGCGAGAAGGCTGAAAGTGGCGGCGTGGCGATACCCCATCCCGATCAAGATGCCGCCCGAGCCCGGCATGAAGACAATCACCGGGATGGCCAGCATCGTCCAGAGAAAAGCGGGTGCCCTCCCCACCAGTTTCCGGATCGAGACGAAAAGGGCAGCAAGCATCGCCGCGGAATCGAGTCCGCCCGACATGGCGAGTGTTGAGA
>JBKPDV010000051.1:0-22030 GCA_046728075.1 Acidobacteriota bacterium
GTCTCCCTCCCGGGTTGTGTCAGGTGTGCAGGCATCTCGAACGGATCAGTTCGTCTCCTGTTATTGAGACGACGCTACGGCTCCCATCCCCCTCCGAGTGAGCGGTAGATCTGCACCAGCGATTGGAGCTCGCGCAGGTGCGCCTGCGCGAGAGAGAGCTGCGCAACGAACAACCTCGTCTCGCTGTCGAGGACCTCGAGGTAGCTCGTCGCGCCCCCCCGGTAGCGCATGTTGGACAGCTTCGTCGCCTCGCCGGCCGAGTTCGCGAGCTGCTCCAGCTGGGATCGCACTTCCTGGCTCTTGCGGTACGCGACGAGCGCATCCGCGACGTCTCGAAACGCATCCTGCACGGTGCGTTGGTACGCCAGCAGGGCCTCCTCGGTCCGGGCCTCCGCGAGCCGGACGCCGCTGCGGATCCGGCCGCCCTCGAACACCGGCTGGAGCGCGCTCGCCCCGAGGGACCAGAGCGCCGCGGGTCCGGTGAAGAGGGCGTTCAACGCGGAGCTTTGGTACCCGCCCGCCGCGGTCAACGAGATTTGCGGGAAGTAATTCGCCTTGGCCACCCCGATCTGGGCGTTGGCGGCGACCAATTGCTGCTCGGCCTGGAGAATGTCGGGGCGACGTTCCAAGAGGGACGATGGAAGCCCCGCCGGAACGTCGAGCGGGTGCGGCTGATCGACCAGCTTCCGCCCGCGCGCGATCCCTCGTGGATTCTGACCCAGGAGAACGCTGATCAGGTTCTCCTGCTGCTCGATGCGCTGTTCGAGATCCGGTATCGCGGCGCCTGCGCCGAACACCAGTTGCTCCGCCTGCCGGACGTCGAGCAACGACGTGGCGCCGTGGTCGGCGAGGGTCTGGATCAAGCCGAGCGAGTTTCTGCGCGAGGAAAGCGTGTCGCGAGAGATCTCCAGCTCGAGATCGAGCTCGCGAAGCTGGAAATACGCAATCGCCACGTCGCTGACGAGCGAGCTCACGACCTGACGCCGCGCCCACTCCTGAGAGAGGAGGACGGCCTGCGCGGACTCGGTGGCCCGGCGAAACTTTCCCCAGAAATCGAGCTCCCACACGAGCGACAGGCCAACCTGGAAGGAGTTGCCCTTGCCGCCGGGGCCAAGCGCCGTGTCGGGAGTCTGTACCTTCGCTCCGGATGCGTTCGCGGAAACTGACGGGAGCTGGTCCGCCGACGTGATGCCGAGCAGCGCCTGGGCCTGGAGGATCCTGGCGGCGGCGATGCGGACGTCGTAGTTCTGCGTCACCGCGGTCTGGATGAGGTCGCGCAGCACCTCGTCCTGGAAGGCGTCCCACCACTTTTGGTCGGCGAAGGAAATGGCCTCGGTCCGGCCGACCGCTTCGGGCGGGAGTCCCCTGTACTCGGGAGGCACCCCGACGGCGGGCTTCTGATAGTCGGGGCCCACCATGCAAGCCGAGCACCACAGCGTCAGCAGGCCGATGGCAGCGGCCGGCCGGTTCGCCCTCACGTCAATCGTCTCCGGCGGCCGGCGCAAGCGAGGCCGCGGTCGAGGCCGACGGCCCCGGCTTGCGCTGCGAGAGCCTCTCGACCACGACGAACAGCACGGGAATCGTGAAGACGGCGATCAACGTCGCCGCCAGCATGCCGCCGATGACCGTGGTGCCCATGATCTGCCGCGCGACGGACCCGGCGCCGCTCGCGGTCCAGAGCGGCACGCAGCCCAACACGAACGCGAACGATGTCATCAGGATTGGCCGCAGGCGCAGACGCGCCGCTTCAAGGGCGGCCTCCGTCAGCGGCTGCCCTTCCTCGTAGGCGTCCTTCGCGAACTCGACGATCAGGATGGCGTTCTTCGCCGAGAGGCCGATCAGCATGACGAGGCCGATCTGGGAGTAGACGTCGTTCTCGATCTGGATCGCGTAGGCGGGCTGGAAGAGACCGAGGACCGCGCGGCGGAGCCAGAGCACGAGGAACGCTCCGAAGACCGCGACCGGAGTGCTCAACAGAACGCTGAAGGGCAGAGACCAGCTCTCGTACAGCGCCGCGAGAATGAGGAAAACCACCAGGAGGGAAAAGCCGAAGATCACGGCCGGCGAGACGCCCTTCTGAGCTTCCTTCTCCTGAAACGAGATGCCGAGGTAGTCGTATCCCATCTCGCGAGGCATCGTTTCTCGGAAGACTTGCTCCAACACCGCCATCGCCTGGGCCGAGCTGTAACCGGGCGCTGCGCTTCCGATGATCTGTGCCGACCGATAGAGGTTGTAGCGCAGGGTGAACTCGGGGCCCACCCGGGGCTCGAACCTCGTCAGCGCGGAGAGCGGCACCATCTCGCCATTGCGGTTTCGGACGTAGAACTGGCCGACGTTCTCCGCGCGGCTGCGGAAGGCTCCTTCCGCCTCCACGTACACCTGCCACTGCCGGCCGAACCGGTTGAAGAAATTGATGAACGATCCCCCCATGAAGGTCTGGATCGTTCGATAGACGTCTCGGATGTCGACGCCCTGCTTGAGCACCTTGTCTCTGTCGACGGCGATGAACTGCTGCGGCACCCGAGGCAGGAACGTGGTGTTTAGCGTCGCGAGCTCCGGACGCTTGCGGGCGGCCGCCAGGAACTTGTCGACGTTGCCGGCGAGGAACTCGACGTCCCCCCCGGACCGATCCTCGAGGACGAACGTGAATCCACCCGAGGTTCCCACTCCCGGAATCGCGGGAGGCGGAAACGAGAACGCGACTCCCTGGGGCAGACCGGCGAGCTGCCGGTTCAGGCTCTGGCGGATGAACTGGTATTGCTCCTCCCGCTTCTTGCGGTCCTTCCATTCCTTCAGGGTGACGAAGAAGAAGGCGTTGTAGCTCGACCGGGTCAGGCTCAACAGGCTGAACCCGATGACGCTGGTGGTCGATCGAACCCCGGGAGTCCTGGCCAGAAGCTGCTCGATCTCGCGAGCCGTGGCCTCGGTCCGCTGCAGCGAGGCCGCGCTGGGAAGCTGCAGGTTCATGTAGAGGAACCCCTGGTCTTCGTCCGGCAGGAAGCTCCGGGGCAATCTGCTGCTGAAGAAGCCGGCCAGCAATCCGCATACGAGGAGCAGCGCGAAGGCGACGGCGCTCTTTCGGATGAGCCCTCCAGCGACCCGCACATACCCGTCCCTCGCCCGCGTGAAGACCCGGTTGAATCCATCGAAGAACCGGCGCAGGAGGCCGCTGCTCTTCGAGCGCGGCCGCAGCAGCATCGCCGCCAGGGCGGGGCTGAGCGTCAGCGCGTTGAAAGCGGAGAGAATGACCGAGATGGCGATTGTCAGTGCGAACTGCTGATAGAGCCGCCCGGTGATCCCAGGGATGAATGCCGTGGGAACGAAGACGGCCGAGAGAACCAGGGCGATGCCGACGACCGGTCCCGAGATCTCCTCCATCGCCTTCAGCGTCGCTTCCTTCGGCGGCATGCCCTCCTCGATGTGGCGCTCGACCGCCTCCACCACGACGATCGCGTCGTCGACGACGAGACCGATGGCCAGGACGAGACCGAACAGAGAGAGGGTGTTGATGGAAAAGCCGAAAACGGGGAAGAGAACGAACGCCCCCACCAGAGAGACCGGCACGGCGAGGAGCGGGATGAGCGTGGCGCGCCACCCCTGGAGAAAGATGTACACCACGATGATCACCAGCACGATGGCGATCAGCAGCGTCTGGAGGATCTCCTTGATCCCCTCCGAGACGGCCCGCGTCGTATCCAGGGCGATCGTATAGTCGACGCCCTGAGGGAGCCTCGCCTTCTGGCCGGCGAGAAGGTTCTTGACCCCCCGGGCCGCCTCCACCGCGTTCGATCCCGGCAGCTGGTAAACCGCGATGATCGCACTCGGCTTCCCATTGAGGCGGCCGATGATCGTGTAATCCTGGGCGCCCAGCTCGACCCGCGCGACATCCTTGACGCGCACGATGCCGACGTCCGGCGTCGCGCGCACGACGATCTGCTCGAACTCCTCGGGTGTCGTCAGGCGGCCCTGCGCCTGAACCGAGTACGTGAAGTCCTGTCCCTTCGGGACGGGTTCGCCGCCGATCTGACCCGCCGGGTTCACTGTGTTTTGCGATTGAATGGCCGTCACGATCTCGGGCACCGTGATCGACAGCTTTGCGAGTTGATCCGGCCTGACCCAGAGCCGCATGGCGTATCGGCCGGCGCCGAAGACCTGGACGCTGCCGACCCCCGGGACGCGGGTCAGCTGGTCGTTGAGATTGATGTAGGCGTAATTCGCCAGGAACTTCGAATCGTAGATGCCGGTCGGCGAGTAGAGGCTGACCAGCATCAACGGTGCGGTCGTCGTCTTCTGAACCGTGACGCCGAAGTTCGTGACGTCGGCCGGCAGCTGCGAGGCCGCCTGGGACTCGCGCAGCTGGGTGAGAATCAGATCCGTGTTCGGATCGGTCTTGACGTCGAAGTCGACGATCAACCGGAGCTCCCCCGTCGAGGAGTTCACCGAATACATGTAGTTCAGGTTGTCGACGCCGCTCATCTGCTGCTCGATCGGCGTGGCGACGGACTGCTCGACCGTCTGCGCATCAGCGCCGACGAAGGTCGTCTGGATCTGGACCTCGGGAGGGGCGATCTGAGGGAACTGCGAGACCGGAAGGCTGACGAGCGTGATCGCGCCGGCGATCACCGTCAGGATCGAGATCACGATCGCGACGATCGGGCGGTTGATGAAGAATTTCGACACCGCTAGCCGCCCGTGGCGTCGGGTGGGGCGGGGACCGCCTTGACCGGGGTCCCCTCACGCACCTTCAGCAGCCCTTCGACCACGACTCGCTCGCCGGCCTTCAGTCCGTCGGTGACGATCCACTGGTTGCCGACCCGATCTCCTACCTTGACGGGCCGGATGCTCACCTTGTTGTCGCTCCCCACGACGGCGACCTGGTGTCCACCCTGAAGCTCCGTGACGGCCCGCTGCGGAATCAGGAGAGCCCCGACCTGGGTCCTCGCCGAGAGTCGGACGCGTCCGTATTCGCCGGGCCGAAGGAGATTGTTCGGATTCGGGAAGAGGCCGGCGATCCGGATGGCGCCGGTGGCTGGATTGACCTGGCGGTCGGCGAAGGAGATCCGGCCGGTTTGCTCATAGACGGTCCCGTCGGCGAGGATCAGCTGGAGCGGCATCCGCCTCCGCTGCGCCTCCACGCTCTCTTCGGTCGGGAACCGGCGATGGAATTCCAGAAACTCCTGCTCGCTGACAGTGACGTATGCCTTGATTGGATCGACCTGCGAGACGGACGTCAGGACGGAGCTCGGTCCGACCAGGTTCCCGATCTGGACCTGGGCGATGCCGGCGATTCCGGTGACCAAAGACGTGATTTTCGTGAACTCCACGTTGAGTTGAGCCTGTGTGACGTTCGCCTTCGCCGCCAGAACCAGAGCCTGCGCGGCGAGCTTCGCCTGAATCTCGGTGTCGAGTTGGGCTCTCGCGATCGCACGCGCTTCGGCCAACGGCGTGTCTCTCTCGACATCGAGGGTCGCCTTGCCGAGCTGCGCCTCGGCCTGGGCGAGCTGCGCCTTCGCCTGATCGAGCGCCGCTTGGAACGGCCGCGGATCGATTTCGAAGAGCAGCTCCCCTTTCTTCACGAGCGAGCCCTCTTTGTAGTTCTGCTTGATGACGTAGCCCGCCACGCGAGGCTGGATCTGCGCGTTCACGAATCCGTCGAGCGTCGCCACCCATTCGCCGTAGATCGGCGTGTCCCGCTGCACGACCGTCGCGACCAGGACGGTCGGCGGCGGCGGGGCCGGGGCCGTCTTTCCCGCGCCGCAACCGTCGGACGAGAGCGGAAGGAGACAGACCAGGAGCGCGAGGAGCGACGCCGGACGCACATGCGCTCGTACCCGATCGCCGGGGAGCGAACGGAGCGCTGGCCGGCTCACGATCCGGCCGAGCCGCGCCGGGCAGGGATGGCTCCGGAGCGAACCTTGAAGACGACAGCCACCATGAAACGCAGGCGCAGCAAGGCCGCGTCACTGAACTGGAGCAACCGGGCAAACAGGAGGTGCATCGAGAGCTCCATTGATGAAAGACCTTTATCGGCTCATGCTGTCGCCCAGGTCAACGAGCGAGTTGTGAGCTGCTTGCCGTATATCACTTTCACCGCGGTCACCTCATCGGGCGCGTGGATCCAAGCTCAGCCGAACGTGAAGCAGAACGTCTCGGCGCCAGGGTCCAGAAACTCGATCTCGAACGTTCGATCGACGATCGGCTTCGGCTGGCGGATGAGCTGATAGAGCCTCGGCTCGGTGACCGTGCCGGTCCCCTGGGCGTCGGTGTCCGTGCCGTGAGCGGCTTCCGGCGCGTGACCGTCGATGAGCACGCGGAACTTGACCGGCGCTCCCGACTTGCCGGGACCCATGACGAGGTTCACGTCGCGCGCGTGGAAGCGATAGACGATCCGCGCCTTCGGCTTCCCCGCGGTCGCGATCTCCCTCCCGACCGTCCACTCTCCGGCGAGGCCCCAGCGATTGAGCGGTAACCGCGCCGGAACGGTGTAGGCCTGAGCCTTGCCGGACGCGCCGCCGGAAGACGCGAAGTTCTCCGCCTTCTCGGACCCGACGTAGCTTTCCCCCGACTTCAAGTCGTTCCAGTCGGCTGCGACCTCGGTCCCACGCGGGTCCGCGGTCACGAGATCCGCGGGCGCTCCGGTGGCTCCGGCCTCGGCGAGCAGCTGCTGGATGACCCGCTCCTGCTCCTCGTACGCCTCTTCGCCGAAATGGTGATAGCGGATCCGGCCCTGCGCGTCCGCGATATAGACGGCCGGCCAGTAATTGTTCTTGAACGCGCGCCAGACCCCGTAGTCGTTGTCGACCGCTACGGGATAGTTCACACGCATCGCATCCGCCGCGCGGCGGATGTTGGCAATCTCGTGCTCGACGGAAAACTCCGGCGTGTGCACGCCGATCACGACGAGCCCATTGTCCTTGTACTTCGCCGCCCATGCGCGGACGTACGGGAGGGTGCGCAGCCAGTTGACGCACGTGAACGTCCAGAAATCGATGAGGACGACCTTCCCGCGCAGACCATCGGCGGTAAGCGGCGGCGAGTTGAGCCACGAGGTCGCGCCGGCCAAGGACGGGAAGTTGCCTTCGATCGGTAGCCGAGCGGTTGCGGGGGACATCGGCATCACCTCCGTGGAAATCGTGGCCGGGAACGCAGCCGGTGCGTTCATGGCGCCGGCCAGGATCGCGGCGAGCGAGATCCGTGAGACTTTCTTCATAAGTTCCTCCGTCTCGTGTTTCAGGATCAAGAGCGAAAGCGCAGCGGGCCGCATCGCGGTCCTATCGGGAGAACGTCTCGATGATCGCCTCCGCGATCGAGTCCGCGTACTCGTCGAGCACGAAGTGACCGCCTTCGAAATAACGCAGGTCGGCCGTCGGCACAACCTGCTTCACGAATTCCGCGGCCGCTGGCAGGAGAAGGGGGTCGTTTCGCCCCCACACGATGAGCGTCTTCGGCTGCCGGTCCTTCAGATAGGCGGTCCATTCCGGGAAGTGCGGAATGTTCGTCGAGAGGTTCATGAACAACCTCGACATGAAGACCCGACTCTCGGGGATAGAGAACGCATAGGCGTCGATCGCCCAATTGTCCGGATTCAGTGCGTCGGGTTGCCGCGCACCCGACTTGTGGAGGAACATTGTGCGTTGCACAGTGGCTAGTTGCTCCGTCTCGGCCAGCTTCTCCGGGGTTTCGGGGCCGCCGAGTCGCTCGTAGACTTTCAGGCGCTCAGGGTTCCAACCCTTCTCAGTAAGTGTGAAGTTCTGAAAAATCAGGCCCGCGATCCGCTCCGGATGGGCCGTCGCGATCCGCATTCCGATCTGACCGCCGATGTCGTGCATGTATAAGATGAGTGGCCCGGACGTCCGCTGCGCGATGAAGGCGTCGATAACCTTGCCCACGTCGTCGAAGCTCGGGCGCAGAACAGCAGGGGCCGGCGCATCGCTGTAGCCCATGCCGGGATAGTCGGGCGCGAGGACGTGAAACCGGTCCGCCAGACGCGGAATGAGGTCGTGGAAGTGGTGCGACGAGGAAGGAAAACCGTGCAGCAGAACGATGGCGGGTTTCGACGGGTCTCCGGCCTCACGGTAGAAGAGCTTCACGCCCGCAACGTCGGCGGTTTTGAAGGACATTGAGTTCTCCGTCCTCGGTGGCCGCAAAGCCCTCGCGGCTTCCGGGCCCTTGACGTTCCTCCCGGTTTGGGCCGGGGCAGAGACCGATTGAAGCGTCAATCCACCGCCGATCACTACTGCCGCCGCTGCCAGTCGGGTCGTTTTCATGGGATCTTCTTTCGTCCTTCCAATCGACATCGGGTAATCACTGCGCGGGACGAAGTGATCGGAATGCCGCGCGGACTTCGGACGAAAAGAGCTCCGGCTGCTCCCATGCCGCGAAGTGCCCGCCTTTGTCGGTCTCGTGGAAATAGACGAGGGTTCTGTAGGCGCGCCGCAGCCACGTCTCGGGGGGTCGGTACGCGTCCTCGCCGAAGATGGTCACGCCGACCGGCAGCGCGATCTCCGCCGTCTTCTGCACAGACGCAATCGTCGGGCTCTGTCCTCTGTTCTCCCAGTACAGCCGTCCCGCTGAAGTTGCGGTATTCGTCAGCCAGTAGAGAGAGATGTTGTCCAGCACGTCGTCCTTCGTCGGGTGCTTCGTCGGATCGGTGCCCCACGACCATTTGCCGAAACCGGGATGCACGAGGATCCAGGCCGCGAGACCCGCCGGCGAGTCGGTCATACCGTAGCCGACCGCCTGCGGGCGCGCGGTCAGCATCGCGAAGTAGGCCGCGTTTCCACCCATGGCATAGGCTCGCGACGCCTCGAACGTCGCCCGCTCCCGCTCCGACAGTCCCTCCGGCGCGGGCGCGTTCGTGGCGAGGGCGGACGCGACCTCGGGCGGGATCGCCGCCGGCAGGTTCAGGTGGATGGCTACCAGACCAGTCGGCGCCTGCCGCGCCATCGCGCTGGTGATGACGGCGCCCCAGTCGCCGCCCTGCGCGACCCAGCGGGTGTAGCCGAGACGCTTCATCAGCTCCGACCAGGTGCGCGCGATGCGCTCCGGGTCCCAGCCGGTTCCCGTCGGCCGGCCGGAGAACCCGTAGCCTGGGATCGACGGGATGACCACGTCGAAGGCGTCGGCCGCGGTTCCGCTGTGTGCCGTCGGGTCGGTAAGAGGGCCGATAATCCCGAGGAGCTCCACGATAGAGCCCGACCAGCCGTGCGTCACGATCACCGGGAGCGCGTTCTTCTGCCGCGAACGCACATGGATGAACTGGACGTCGACGCCGTCGATGTTGGTCACGAACTGCGGCAGGGCGTTGATCTTCGCTTCGAACCTCCGCCAGTCGTAGCCGGCGCCCCAATACCGGACGAGCTCCTGCAGTTTGCCGAGCGGCGCGCCCTGTGACGCGTCCGCCACCGTCTCCTTGTCGGGCCAGCGCGTCGCGACGATGCGCCGACGCAGGTCGGCGAGGTCGGAGTCGGAAACGTGGACGCGGAAGGGGCGGATCGACGCGTCCTCCGCCGTCGCCCGGGCGGGCAGGACGACGGCGGCTGCGGTCGCGACGGCGAAGAGGGCGCGTCGAATCAACGGCGAGATGAGAGCCATGGTCGACCTCCTTGACGAGCCGCTATTTCGCCTCTCCGGCGGCGGCGGCCTGCTCGATCAGCTTCGCGACCACCTCGGGATGAGAGATGAACGCGACGTGGCTCGACTTGACTTCGCTCGTCTTCGCGTTCATTCGCTTCGCGTAGAACCGCTCGAGCTCGGGGTTGATCGCGTGGTCGTCCTGCGAGACGAGGTACCAGGATGGAATGGTCTTCCAGGCTGCGACCGGAACCGACGCGCCGAAGACGCTGTTGTGGACCGGCTTCTGGGTCGCCGCCGCCACGCGCGCGTCCACCGCCGGGACGTCCGCGCAGAAGAGCTCGCGGAACCGCGCGCGATCGACATATAGGAAACCCGCCGAGTCGGGCTGCAGCGCGGAGTTCAAGTCCACCGGGTATTTCTCACCGAAGGCGCCCAGCGGCTCCCCGCCCTCGGGCGCGAACGCCGCGAGGTACACGAGCGCCTTGACGTTCGAGCTCCCCGCCGCCGCGCCGGTGATCACCCCTCCACCGTACGAGTGGCCGACGAGGACGACGGGACCCTTCACGGCGTCCACGAAGCGCTTCGTCGTCTCGACGTCGCCGGCGAGCGAGGCGAGGGGCATCTCAACGGCGAGCACGTCGTAGCCGTCCCGCTGGAGGATGGGGATGAGACGCTGCCAGCCCAAGGCGTCCGCGAAGGCGCCGTGGACCAACACGATCGTGGGTTTCGCCGCGCCGGCTACAGGAGCCGGGTTGCTCTTCTGCTTCGCAGACGCCGGAGACGACTGCGCGTGGAGGGCGCCGCCCGCGAAGGAGGCGAGGACGGCGATCGACAGTGCGAGTCGGACGATTCGGATCTGTCTCATCGGAAGAACCCCTTTCTGTTGCTCAACGTAAAGACTTGAACGCCGCCCGCAGGTCGGAGACGAGTGCCTCCGGTTGCTCCCACGCGGCGAAGTGGGTTCCCTTGTCGTGTCTTCCGTAGTGGAGCAGCTTCGGGTACGCCTTCTCCGCCCAGCTCTGAGGGGCTTGATAGATCTCGTCGCTGAACGCGCTCACCGCGACGGGAAGCTGGACGCCCCGGACGTCGAAGAACCCTCCCTTCCCCGGGAGCTGCCGCGTGTCCCAGTAGAGGCGCGCCGAAGAGATCGCTGTGTTCGTCAGCCAGTAAAGCGTGACGTTGTCGAGGATGTCGTCTCGCGTGAGGCCCTCGGACTTGCCGTCGAAGACGCGGGTGATGAGCACGTAGCTGCGGATGTCGTGGTCGATCATCCAGGCGGCGAGACCGACCGGGGAATCGGCGATCCCGTAGAGCGTCTGCGGGCGGAGACCCATCTGGTTGGCGTAGGCGAGTCCGTTCTTGTAGAAGTCGTCGAGCTGGTCCCACGCCTTGCGCTCGTCCGCGGTGAGGTCGGCGGGCGGCGGCTCGCCGGCTGCCATCGCCCTCGAGATGTTGGCCGGCACCGTCGCCGCCATGTTGGTGTGGATTCCGAGGAGGCCCGGAGGCTGCTGGAGCGCCATGATCTCGGAGACGGCGTTGCCCCAGTCGCCGCCTTGCGCGACGTACTTCGTGTAGCCGAGGCGCTGCATGAGCGTCGCCCACGCCTTGGCGATCCGAATGGGGGTCCATCCCGGAGCGGTCGGTTTCCCGGAGAAGCCATAACCCGGCAACGAGGGAATCACGACGTCGAAGGCGTCCGCCGCCGTTCCGCCGTGGGCGGTCGGGTTCGTGAGTGGATCGATGATCTTGAGCTGCTCGATGACCGACCCGGGCCACCCGTGGGTGATGATGATCGGCAGCGCGTTCGGATGCTTCGAGCGGACGTGGATGAAGTGGATGTCGAGGCCGTCGATTTCGGTCACGAACTGGGGAAGAGCGGCGAGCTTCGCCTCGCACTTGCGCCAGTCGTAGCTCGTCGCCCAGTAGCGCGCGAGCGCCTGCATCGTCGCGAGCTGGACGCCCTGGGTCGGGTTGCCGACGGTCTCCTTGTCCGGCCACCGCGTCGCCGCGACACGGCGTTTGAGATCGGCGAGCTCCGCGTCCGAGTAGTGGACCTTGAACGGCCGGATCGCCCCGGCGCCGCCCTCGGTCTTGGTTTGTGCCGGTGTTTGCCCCTGCGAAGTCGAGGACATAGTGATGATCCCTCCCATGAGAATTGCGATTCGTGTCCAAACGCGCTTCATGGCTTTCCTCCTCCCTCAGAGCTCAGGCCGTGTCCATGTTCCAGATGTCCACCTGCCGGCGCCAGGCGCCGTCCTCCTGCTTCCAGATCACGACGTACTTCGGCCTCACACGCTGGCCGCCCGCGAGGTTGAGCGTGGCGCGTCCGAGCTCATATGCGCCGTCGCCGAGGGGCTGCAGATCGAGCGTGGTCAGCTCCACCCGCCGGACGCCATCTGCGGCGCGGCGGCAGCAGCGGCCCAATATTCGGCGATCCTGTCCAGGCCCTGCATCATCTCGGCCCCGGGCGGCAGCACGCGGGCATCCCGCGTGTAGAACTGCCGCGCCGCGCCCGCGGCGTCGCCGCGGTTGAACAGGTCTTCGAAGCGGCGGCTCGTTTCGTCGACCCCGCTCCGGATGGCGGTCACGTCCTGTGCGACTGTAAGCGACATCTGATCCTCCTTATGAAGATGGGTGCGAGGCACGCAACGATTTGAAGCTCGCCGTTCAGCCGCGAAGAGCGTCGGCTACAGTCTGAATACAGCAAAGGCCTGAAGCCGAATCAATTGGACGAAGGTATCGGTCGTCGTCCCGACGATCTCGAAAATCTCATCGCGCATTCGCGTGGGCGACGAACGAAATCGGATCGGTACCATCGTCCAATGGACGCCGTTTCCAGAATCTGTCGAGCACGTCTCGAGCATCCGGACCGCCGGACCCTGCGGACCGGCGGCCAGCCTAGGCCGAGGCTTCAGCGGGCTTCGTCGGCTTCGTCGCCGGGCGGACGAGCCGGGTGTCGGTCCAGGTCTGGATGTCCGCCATGACGACTTCCTTGTCGATGTCGTTCAGAAGATCGTGGAAGTGGCCCTCGTAGAGCTTGAGCGTCTTGTCCTTCGAGCCGGCCATGTCGTAGAAGCGCTGGCTGCCCGCCGGCCTCGTTGCCTTGTCGGCGGTGCCGTGGAGGATCAGGATCGGCAGGGTGAACTTCGGGAAATTCTCTGTCAGGCGGTCCGCGGCCTTCAGCACCTCTGCGGCGGTCTCCGCGGGCTGGGATTCCTTTTCGATGAGCGGGTCGCCGTTCATTCTCGAAACTACCTTGGGATCGCGGGAGAAGACTTCGTTCTTTAAGTTGTAGACGTGGAGGTGCGGCGCCAGGTGACTGATCCCTTTCAGGAGGAGCGCCGCCGCATTCGGCAACCCCACGTCATAGGCGAAGCTCTCGGAGATCAGGCCTGCGATCTCATTCTGGTGCTCGAAGACGTAAGAAGCCGCAATGACGCCTCCGACGCTGTGCCCGAGGACCAAGCACGGCAGGCCGGGGTTTTCGGACCGGGCTATCCCGACGAGTCTGTCCACGTCGCCCAGATAGTCCTCGAACTTCTCGACATAGAAACGCTCCCCTTCGGACTTGCCGCGCCCCCTGAGATCGAGGGCATAGCACGCGAGCCCCCTGGCCGCGAATTGCTCGGCGGGCCAGGCAAAGTAGGCACTGTACGAGTTGAATCCGTGGATGAGGATCATGACGGCGCGGGGTTTCCCGGCCGGCTGCCACGACCGGGTGGCGATCTTGAGTCCTCCGACGCCTTCGAACGACGACTCTTTCATGGTTCTTCTCCTTCCTTGATCGATGGGCTAGCCCGTCTCTATAGCCTCTGTCGAACCGGCCGCGATTGGCGATTTGTCTCTGCGATCCTCCGGCCGCCGTCGAGGTCGAAGGTCGCAGCGCCAACGTCAGGCATTGGCTATCGACTTCCAACGCTTCAGCCGCTCCGACAGCAGGTCCGCGCGACGCTGGTCGTCGCTCCCGTCGAGGACGCTCAAGTCTTCCGGATCGGCGCGCAGGTAGACGCCGGAGGTGCGCGCGTTCAGATCTGGCTGCGTGTCCGCTCGCGTCGTCCAGTACCCGGACGCGCGATCGGCAGACTCACATCGGATCTCCCCCGTCCCGTACAACTGCGGCGCGTTGGGGTCGACGGGCCGCTCGCCCTTCCAGTAGTAGAAGACCCCGGACGAGTCCTTTCTCTCCTTCACGGCCTCGCTCCAGTATCTGGACGACAGAGTGCCGTTCTCTCGCCAGGCGCGACCCGCTACCTCCAGCGCACCCGAGCGATCCCGGGAGATCTGTAAGAGGCTCACGGCGGAGGGCTCGTGCGCCGTGCGCTCCGTCAAGGAATACTGCCACCACAGACCCTCGATCCGCGCGACCCGGCCGGCACTCTCGATCGCTTTGCGAAGCTTCTGGTTGATGGTTCTGATCTCGCTGGCGGTCGTCCCTTCGTCGTACCGGATGGACGTGAGGCCGAGGAGATCGCTTGGAAGCTTAGAGCCGCTCGCATGCAGGATAAACGTCCGGCGCATCCCGAGGACTCCACCGAAAAGGCCGGCCTCGAACACGACATTGTCTCGTGGCGAAGCCTGACCGGATTCGACAGTAGGAAATGCCGACGGGTTCGTGCTCGTCCAGTCGTCCCGAGCGAATACGAAAGCGGCAAAGTCGACTTCATGGGCGAGCTCGAGGAGGCGCTCCAGTGTGGTTGTCCCAGGATTGAAAGATGTCGTCCAGGGTTCTACATGAGCGATGTCTTCGAGGCCTCGTGTGAGCGCTTGCAGGAGCTTCTCCTGCTTTCCTGACGAACCCAGGAAGATGCGTGGCTTGTCCATCCACTATCTCCCGTCTTGCTTACTCGAGCACAAACGAGATCTTGCCATTGACTCGATAGCGAACGATTCGATCGCCTTCCACTTTGGCCTCGAAGTTCTCGATGTAGATCGACCGAATGTTCTTCAGCGTCTTCGCAGCCCGTTTGACGGCTTGGGCAGCGGCGTCATCCCAGCTCTTTTCGGACTCGGCCAAAACCTCGACGACCTTCAGCAAGTCAGCCACATAACCTCCTTTAGTCTCTGATCAACAAACCGGATGAGCAGCGCGTTGAACGGCGTTGCGGCCAATCTGAGGTCGACACGGTTGCCACAACGCCGCTCTGCTCTTTCGGCGCGTCCGTCAGCCTGGCCGTTCGACCTGTCACTCCTTCCATGGGCTCGGCGCGAGAAAATCCGTCCAAGTAGTAAGTCGAACATCAGGGGCGTGCGAACGAACAACGATCTCAAGAAACGTGCCGGGCACAAATTGCGGTTTTCGCCGCGCGCACTTCACAAGCAGGTCCGTTGCTGACGAGATGAAGGCCGGGCGCGGAAACTCGCTGACGATCTGCGAGACCCTATCTGCGTTGACGTCAGCGAGCCCCAAGAAGTCTGCGGTGACTCCCAAGTGAGCAAGAGCAATTTCCGGACCCTTCCGGGTGGCGATACCGAAGCTGGTGTTCAGCGCAATCGCATCCCAGACGACGTCCGCCTTCTTTCCATCAAGTCCATGTTCGACGAGAAAGGCCCGCGCCTTATCTGCACCCTCCACCTCGAACCGCCGGTTTCCATCGAGATAGGCGTCAGTCAGGCCCAGGTCGTGCAACATGGCGGCCAGGTAGAGAAGCTCACGGTCGTACTGTAGATGGTCGCGCTTGCCGATCTCGTCGGCAAACAGGAAGCTCCGCGCGCAATGGTTGAAGAGAAAAGGCGGCGACAGGTCCGCCACGAGCGCTGTGGCAAGCTGACACAACTCGCTGTCGGGTGCGCCAACGGGAACGGAAACGGCGAGTCGGGTGCTTTGCATGACGATGTTCCTTTCACCAATCAATCGATTGTCAGGTCCGGCGCGGCTCAGTCGAGAGGCACGACTCAGCTCGACGGGGGAGCCGGGCTCGGGCCGCCGCTCCGCGGCCGCGCGGCAGGCCGCGCCGCCTTATCTTCCTCGATGAAGCCGAGAATCTCCGCGTTGATCTCGTCGGCGTGGGTCGTCGCCATTCCATGCGGGTACCCCTTGTAGACCTTGAGGGTGGCCTTTTTGAGCAGCTTCGAGGAGAGGGGCGCGGAATCGGCAAACGGGACGACCTGGTCGTCGTCGCCGTGCATAACGAGGGCCGGCACGTCGATCTTCTTCAGGTCCTCGGTGAAGTCGGTCTCCGAGAAGGCCTTGATGCCGTCGTACTGGGCCTTTGCGCCGCCCATCATGGCCTGACGCATCCAGTTCTCGAGCACGCTGTTGAAAACCTTCGCTCCGGCCCGGTTGTACCCGTAGAAGGGACCGCTACAGAATTCCCAATAGAACTGCGCGCGGTTGGCGGCGAGCTGTTGCCGGAGGCCGTCAAAGACCTCGATGGGCAGGCCTCCCGGATTGGCCGCCGTCTTCAGCATGAGCGGCGGCACCGCGCCGATGAGCACCAGCCTGGCGACACGGCCCTTGCCGTGGCGCGCGACGTAGCGGGTCGCCTGGCCGCCGCCGGTTGAATGGCCGATGTGAACGGCGTCCCGCAGATCCAGATGCTCGTAGACCGCAGCCGCGTCCGCCGCATAGTGGTCCATGTCATGGCCGTCGCTCACCTGGCTTGACCGGCCGTGGCCGCGCCGATCATGAGCAACGACCCGGTAACCCTTCCCGAGGAAGTAGAGCATCTGGGTGTCCCAGTCATCGGCGCTCAACGGCCAGCCATGATGGAACACGATGGGCTGCGCGTCCTTGGGGCCCCAGTCTTTGTAGAAGATTGCCACCCCATCCTTCGTGGTCACTGTGTTTGTCGTAGTCATCGCGCGGACTCCTTTCTGATGCGCACATCCAAATCCCTCGGATAGCCGATAAAGCGAGTTCTCCATCACAGGGGGGGCCTGTCAATTGGACGAAGGTATCGATTGCTCGCGAGCCTCGAGCAGGGTTTCGGGCGCGAACCCGACACCAAAGTATGATGCCGCTCCCCCGTGGAACGGCGAACGCTCCCGGGCTTTGGGCAGAGCGGCGTGACTGAAACCTTCCGTGCCAGAGATTGGCCGACCCGCCTGGCGATGGGTTCGGCCCTGTTCATGGTTGTGCTGGGCCTGACCGTGCTGGTAGGTTGGTTTTCTCACACCGCCGCGCTCGTCCAGTTCCTGCCGCGACTACCCCCGATGACCCGCAACGCGGCCGCGTCTTTTGTGCTGTGTGGTCTCGCCCTGATGATGGCCGCGCGCAGGAGCGCTCGTTGGCTGGTTGCCGTCTGCGCGGGAATCGTGAGCGTCCTTAGCTTCCTCACCCTCGGCGAATACGTCTTCGGCGTGAACGCAGGGATCGACGAGCTTCTCGGACCGGCTTATGTCTCGGCCAGGTTGTCGAGCCGCGGGCGGATGTGGCCAGCGGCGGCCATTTGTTTCGCGTTCGGTTCGACGGGGCTGCTGCTGGCGCCCAGAGTCCCGACCAAACGGTCCGCGCTGTGGCTGGGGCTGAACGGCTCGATCGTTGCGGCCGTCGGGATGGCGACGAGCATGGACTTCGCGCTGGGATCGAGCTATGTCATCGGCTGGGGTCACGTCACGCGCGCGCCGTTTCAAACGGCCGTCGGTCTGTGGATACTCGGGCTCGGCATGCTGGCGCTGGCCTGGCGCGCAGAGGCGGAACCGTCCGGCACCCCGCGCTGGTTACCGATCAGCGTCATGATCGGCGTCGCCACGAGCAACCTGGGCCTGTGGCAAGCGCTCATCGCAGCTGGAAATGCGCCGTTCGCGCCTCTCCCCGTCGTCGTGCTCGGCGGCGGGTGTTTGATGGCGCCGATCCTCGGGTTGACGGTCTACCTGGCCCAACGCGCGCACACACAGGCGGCGGACCTGCGGCGCAACGAGGCGTTTCTCGAGAAGGTGCAGCAGCTCAGCTCCACAGGCGGCTTCTACTGGTGGCCTGAGACGGGCAAGGTGTACTGGTCCGAGCAGGTCTATCGCATCTTCGAGCTGGACCCGGCTGTGCCTCTGACGACGGCGCTCCGTCAGAGCCGAATCCACCCGGACGACCTACCAGCGCATCAGGAGAGCATCCAGCGCGCCATCCGGGATGCCCGCTATTTCGAATACGAAGTTCGGTTGCTGATGCCAGACAACTCGGTCAAGTACGTGCATTCGCTCGCGCGGCCCACCCGCGATGCCGAAGGCAACCTGCTCTACGTCGGCGCCGTCCAGGACATTACCCAGCGCCGACTGTCGGAAATCGCGCTCGCCAGGGTCCATTCCGAGCTGTCGCACATTGCCCGAGTCACGACCCTGGGCACTCTCACGGCATCCATTGCGCACGAAGTGAATCAGCCTCTGTCGGGGATCATCACCAACGCCAGCACCTGCCTGCGGATGTTGAACGCCGATCCTCCCAACGTTGATGGCGCGCGCGAAACCGCGAAACGAACGATACGAGACGGGAACCGAGCTTCGGATGTGATCAAACGGTTGCGTGCCCTGTTCAGCAAGAAATCTGTCGCGCTCGAATCATCGGATCTGAACGAGGCCACGCGGGAGGTCATTGCGTTGTTCTTGAATGACCTGCAGAGGAACCAAGTCACTCTTCACCTGGAGCTCGCCGAGAATCTCCCCGCGGTCAGAGGAGATCGGGTCGAGCTCCAGCAAGTCATTCTGAACCTCCTCCGCAACGCGTCGGATGCAATGACCGACGTTCACGATCGGCAACGTGTCCTGCTGGTCAAGACCGAGCGAGACGCGGGCGATGTCCGTGTCACCGTGCGGGACGCTGGTGTGGGCTTAGACCATCAAAGCTTGGAGAGGGTTTTTGATCCCTTCTACACGACGAAGACCGGCGGCATGGGGATCGGCCTGTCCGTCAGTCGCTCCATTATCGAGAGTCATCATGGCCGTCTCTGGGCCGCGCCGAATGACGGTCCGGGAGCCACGTTTTCCTTTTCGATTCCTTGCGAACCCGAGATTGTGACGCGCGCCTAAGTTCTGGCGCCGGCCTCGCGGCTGGCGACCGCCTCGGGGAACCGATACCTAAGTACGATGGCTGTTGGCCTCCAGAGTAGGGCATGCTTCGAGCCGGCAGTTCTCCGGAGGGACCGAATCGAGGTCGTCCAGGAGTTGAACGATCGGAGTGTTTCCCTGCGTCATGAGGTATCCCTGATGGTTACCGGTTCACTCGTTGCGGTCGTGGATGACGATGAGTCCGTGCGCGAGTCGCTCCCCGACTTGCTCAAAGAGCTCGGCTTTGAAGTCCGGGCGTTCGCGTCGGCAGAGGAGTTCCTCGCATCCGATTTTGTCGGCCGGACCAAGTGTCTGATCCTCGACGTCTCCATGCCGGGCATGTCCGGACCAGATCTCCAACGCGAGTTGATCCGCCGCGGACAAGAGATCCCGATCGTGTTCATCACGGCTCATGGAGGCGAGGCCGTTCGCCCAGGTCTGCGCGAAAACGGTGCTGTGGAGTGCCTGTTCAAGCCATTCAGCGACACGGCTCTGCTCGAGGCGGTCAACGCCGCACTCCGCGTCGACTTAACGCGATTGGTATAAGGTGGAATCGACATGGGTTCGCTGAGCGCGCGAGGCGGCGAATCGAGAGTGCGGAGCTCGCTGGGGACGCCGATCGTCTTCGTCGTCGACGACGATATCTCCGTGCGTGAATCGCTCGAGCTTCTCATCCGCTGCGCGGGCTGGAGGCCGCAGACGTTCGCGTCCGCACGAGCATTCCTCTCCCGACCGAAATCCGATGTCCCGAGCTGCCTGGTGCTCGACGTCTCGCTTCCGGACCTGAACGGTCTCGACCTGCAGAAGCGCATCGCCTCCGATCGCAGCGATATGCCGATCATCTTCATCACCGGTTACGGCGACATCCCGATGACGGTCCGAGCCATGAAGGCGGGAGCCGTGGAGTTTCTGACGAAACCATTCGACGACGACGTACTGTTGACAGCCATCCGGCGCGCCATCGAGCGCAGCCGCAGTGCTCTGGAACGCGAGGCAGAGCTACGGACACTCCGGGATCGCCAGGCGTCGCTCACTCCCCGCGAACGGGAAGTCATGGCGTTGGTCGTCTCCGGCAAGTTGAACAAGCAGGTCGGAGGCGAGCTCGGCATCAGCGAGATCACGGTGAAGGCGCACCGAGGCCATATGATGCGAAAGATGAAGGCCGATTCTCTCGCCGATCTGGTGACAATGGCGGCGAAGCTTCGCCCTGCCGCCGCGCCGCACCCCAACATTCCAGATGGAGACCGTCATGCCCACAGCCAAACCCGAAAATCCTCCTCGCCCATCGCGCGCGCCTGACCAATGTCCTCCCGGCGACGCGCCCGCGATCACGATCCGCGTCGGTCATCCCCGCGTCCGACCCCAGATCGTGTCGAAGTCCGACACCGACGGTCTCACCAGGGAAGACCTCATCACGAGCTTCATCGTCGTGTGGCAGCCCGTCCCGACGCCGCCGCCTCTCTGGATTCGCTTTCTGAAGGAAGCGCCCTTCGGCACCCAGCTCGTCCGCGCCCACGATCTCCACTGGGACGGTAAGTTTCTTTCGATCGAGCTCTTGGAAGAGTCGGCCATCGAGGCCTACGCAGCCGAGATGTCTCAGTGGGTCGACTATGCCAACAGCGAGTACTCTCATTGCGAGAAGTCCCCGGCGGCCCTCGCCTTCAAGGAGGCGCAGAAGCGAGCCGAGGCTCTCGAAAAGCGCTTCCAGCGCTGAGCTTGGATCGGATTCGGCGCGCCCTCAGTTCCGCTTCGGTCCTGTCGCTTCCTTCCCGACGACGCCTGCGGGTGCGTCCGCCTCGACGCCGTTGATCTCGTCTATGCCAGGCGTGTTGCACCTCCCGGCTGCGAAGCGAAACTTCTCATCTTGATCGCGAGCGTCAACAACAGAACCCCGAAGAGAATCGCGTAGGCGCCGATCAACCAGATGATCGAGAGAGCTCCGGCGCTCGGCATCACGAGCACGAGCACTCCGAAGAGGACCGAGAGAGCGCCGCTCAGTATGAGGAACCATTCATTGCTCATCTGCCTGCGGAGCTTGATGGCGGCCGCGATCTCGAAAACACCGGTGAAGATCGCCCAGAAGGCGATGACCCAGAGCAAGGAGAGTGCGGTAATGCCCGGATAGAAGAAGGTCAGAATGCCGGCCGCGACGCCGAGCAGCCCGAGCAACACGAGCGTCCCGGTTCCGGGGCTGCCCTTCGGCGCGCGCAAAGCGAGGCCGAGGGTGAAGATTCCGTTGACCAGAGCGTAGGCCCCGAAGAGAAGGACGAGCGTCACCAGAGTGATGCCGGGCCAGGCGAAGGTCAGCACCCCAAACAGCAGGGCGCAGACGCCCCGCAGGACCAGAAGCCACCAACCGCCTTTCATTGTTTCCAGCATGTCCGCCTCCTTTCGAAACGACTCGATGTCGCCGAAAACCCGTTTCTGCCGTCTGGATGTGCGCGCGTATGCTTGTCGAACCCGACCCGTTCACTCAAGGAAACGGACGAGCGCATCCATGGTCTCGCGCGGCTGCTCTTCCATGAGCCAGTGACCCGAGTTCTTGATGAGGACGACCGTCGCGTCGGTCGCGACGAGCTTCGCCTGTTTGCCGAGCACCTCGCCGTTGGCCTTCTCGCCGCCGATGGAGATCACGGGCATTGGCAGTTTCGTGCGGGAGAGCTCGGCGAAATCGCTCGCCGCCTTCTGGAAGGAGACGAAGTACGCCCAGCCGGCGCGCATGCGGCCGGGGCGGGCGTACGCGGCGGCATATGCTTGTCGGTCTAACTCCGGGATCGAGCGGGTCTTGTCGGCGGCGAAGCGGTTCCAGAGGTCCTCGAAGTAAGTTCTCTCGCGGCCCTGCACGAGTTTTTCGGGAGTCGGGCCGTTGAATCGAAAGTGCCAGAGACCTGGATTGTTGTAGATGGCCTCCCAGCCCTCGACGCCGGGAAGGAACGCGTCCATCAAGGCGAGCTTCTCGACCTCCGCCGGAAATGAGGCCGCGTAGGCGTAGGCGACCATCAGGCCGATGTCGTGGCCGACGACTCTGGCCTTCTCGATACCGAGCGAGCGGACAAGACTATGGATTCGGACCGCCGCCGACTTCATGTCCAGGCCATCGGACGGAATGTCGGAATCGCCGATTCCCGGCAAGTCCGGTGCGATGACGGTGAACTTCTCGGCGAGCCTCGGGATGATCGGCCTCCACATCCGGGAGGTCTCGCCATACCCATGGATCAAGATCACCGCCGGACCACGACCGGCGATCATGTAGTTCAGTTTGACGCCCTCGACTTGCGCCGAGCGAGTCACGGGACTGCCCGTCGCGGCAGGCGCCTGCGCCAACGCGGACGCGGAAACCGTCAGAAAGACAAGTCCGACGATCGCCGGCGCCGCCGAGCCCCTCCTGCATTCTGGTTTTCTTTTCATCGAAATCCTCCTTCCCGCCGCGGAATCAGTCCGCCTTGACGAGCGGCACGTCCAAGAGATGCCCCGAGAC
>JBKPDV010000052.1:0-3224 GCA_046728075.1 Acidobacteriota bacterium
CCCAGAGCAGGCAACACGAGATTTGGTTTCAAGTCTCGTGGGCTCGGAGATGTGTATAAGAGACAGCCCCTACATTGCCGAGATCCTCGGGACTCGGCCGGGCCGGGCGACCGGGCAATAAACAAGGCCCACTCTCCGTTATGCTCAAGGCCGCAGGTTAGCCGGGTGTCCCCCGAGAACCCGGCCGACTAGGGAAGGAGCCCGGTTTGAACGCCACTATCAAGAACCTGCTTCTCTGGATGGTCATCCTCGTTTTGATCATCCTGGCCTGGAATGTCTTCAAGCAGAGCACGACGGCGATCGAGGAGATCAGCTTCTCCCGCTTTCTCACGCAGGTCTCTCAGGGCCACGTTCAGAAGGTGACGATCCGCGGCGACGAAATCCGCGGCGCGTACGCCCCGGCGGCCGGCAAGCCCGGAGTCCTGTTCAAGACCTACGCACCGAGCTATCCCAAGCTCGTCGAGGACCTCCAGAGCAAGGGGGTCGAGATCGAGGTCACGCCGGCCAAGGATTCCTCCTTCGTCTCCGCCCTCGTCATGTACGGGCCCTTGATCCTCTTGGTCGCGATCTGGTTCGTGATCATGCGTCAGATGCAGGCGGGAGGGAACAAGGCGCTCTCGTTTGGAAAGTCGCGGGCGAAGCTGCTGACGCCCACCCAGAAAAAGGTGACGTTCAAAGACGTCGCGGGCGTCGAGGAAGCCAAAGTGGAGCTCCAGGAGATCATCGAGTTCCTGAAGGATCCCGGCAAGTTCCAGAAGCTCGGCGGAAAGATTCCCAAGGGAGTCCTGCTGATCGGGCCGCCGGGCACGGGCAAGACGCTGCTCGCCCGGGCGGTCGCCGGCGAGGCCAATGTCCCCTTCTTCACGATCTCCGGCTCGGACTTCGTCGAGATGTTCGTGGGCGTCGGAGCTTCTCGCGTGCGCGACCTCTTCGAGCAGGGAAAGAAGAACGCCCCCTGCATCATCTTCATCGATGAGATCGACGCCGTCGGCCGCCACCGCGGCGCGGGCCTCGGGGGAGGGCACGACGAGCGCGAGCAGACGCTCAATGCGTTGCTCGTCGAGATGGACGGCTTCGATACGAACGAGGGGGTCATCCTCGTGGCGGCCACGAACCGTCCCGACGTGCTGGACCCGGCGCTGCTTCGGCCGGGCCGCTTCGACCGCCGCGTCGTCGTCGACCGGCCCGACCTGCGCGGGCGCGAGCAGATCCTGAAGGTACACACGCGCAACACACCGCTGTCCGACTCGGTCGACCTGTCCGTGATCGCGCGCGGGACGCCCGGCTTCTCCGGCGCCGACCTGGCGAACCTGGTCAACGAGGCGGCCTTGAACGCCGCCCGCTTCAACAAGAAGAAAGTCGAGATGATCGACTTCGAGTACGCCAAGGACAAGGTCATGATGGGACCGGAACGCAAGTCCATGATCATGACCGAAGAGGAAAAGAAGAACACGGCGTACCACGAAGGAGGCCACGCGCTCGTGGCGGCTCTCCTGCCGGATGCGGATCCGCTCCACAAGGTCACGATCATCCCGCGCGGCCGCGCGCTCGGCGTGACGATGCAGCTGCCCTCGGAAGACAAGTACTCCCACACGAGGGAATACCTCGTTTCGATGATCACCGTCATGATGGGAGGCCGGATCGCCGAAGAGAGGTTCCTCGGCCACATGACGACGGGCGCGGGCAACGACATCGAGAAGGCCACCGAGATCGCCCGCAAGATGGTCTGTGAGTGGGGAATGAGCGAGCTCGGCCCTCTCACCTTCGGAAAAGTGGAAGAACAGATTTTTCTCGGACGCGACTTCGGGCGCACGCAGGACTACTCCGAGGCCACCGCGAACCAGATCGACGCGGAGGTGCGGCGCATCGTCACCGAGGCCTACGGCCACGCGAAGATCCTGATCGACGAGAACGAGAAGGTCATGCACCGGCTCGCCCGGACGCTGCTCGAGAAAGAAGTGTTGGACGGCGAGGAAGTGCTCCAGATCATCGCCGAGGAGACCGGCGCCGACATCGCGAAGCTGCGCAAGACGGGGCCGCCCAAGCCGCCGATCCTGCCCGGCGCACCGGAAATCTCCGGCGGCCAGATCGGCCCGCTCGTGCCCGAGCCCGCTTAGCCGAAGCTTTCAACTATCAGCTATCAGCTGTCAGCCAGACGGTCCGATAGGCGGTGCTCGGCTGCAAGCTGTAAGCTGTAAGCTGTAAGCTAACAACCCATGCCCATCGCCGAATCGTTCCTTGCCGAGTACGACGCCGAGATGGCGACGACGCGACGCCTGATCGAGCGCCTTCCGACCGGGCGCCTGGACTGGAAACCTCATGGTAAGTCGAGAACTCTGGGGGAACTCGGGACCCATGTCACGGAGCTTCCGCGTTGGGGAATGCGTTTCCGGGAGGCGCAGTTCCAGGTCGGGAGCGAGAAGGCGCCGACTTTGAAGACTGTCGGCGAGTTTCTCTCGCGTTTCGACGACAACGTCGCGGGCGGCCGGCAAGCGATCGCCGCATTGACCGACGATCAAATGCGGGAGAACTTCCGCGTCCTGCGACCCGATGGAGCGGTGTTCTTTCAGTCGCCCCGAGAGTCTTTGGTTCGGCGCGTCCTCTTGAGCCACCTGATCCACCATCGAGGGCAGCTCACGGTCTATCTGCGTGAGAACGACGTGCCGCTTCCCTCGGTCTACGGGCCGACCGCGGACGAAGGGATCTAGCCAACCGGGCCCGTTCGAGCCGCGAGCCTTTTCGTTTCGCCGGGGCGCAGATCCCTCGCGTCGCGCGCAGCGACGGTCGGTTACACTGCTTTGGTGAAGGTTTCCGCCGATCTGATCCTTCCCGCGCCGGACCGCGAAACGCTCTTCGAGATCTGCTCGTGGGACGGATTCCGGCCGGCGATCCCCTCCGCGGCGGACTTTCCAGTCGATGTCGTCCGCTTCGCGGGATCTCCCTCTCCCCCGGTGGTGATCTCCCGCGCCCGCCGGGCGGAGACTTTGAAGGCCCTTCCCGCGACTCTGAGGGAGCGGGCCACCGGGGCCTTCGAACGCGCCGGCCGATTGCCGGATCATCTATCCCTGGCGCACGGCCGCCGGCTCGATTTGGGGCAGGGCCCTGCTCTCATGGGAGTGGTTAACGTCACTCCGGATTCCTTCTCCGACGGCGGCCTCTTCTTCGACCGCGACCGCGCGATCGAACGGGCCCTCGCGCTCTTCGCGGAAGGCGCGGCCGTAGTC
>JBKPDV010000053.1:0-21771 GCA_046728075.1 Acidobacteriota bacterium
GCAAACGGCAACTTCACAGGCTGCACCGGCCTGGACAGCAATACTTGCGGCATCTTCCCGATCAACTCTCTTCTTGGAGGTCCGCTACCGGAGGCCAAACGCCTCTATCGGGGCATCGAACTGCTGGCTCGCAAGACCTACAAAGACAAGCTCTGGCTGCAGGCTTCTTACGTCTATTCCACGCTGCGGGGCAACTATGACGGCGAAGTCAAGCAGGACTACCGGCAGACCGACCCGGGCATCACGGCCGATTTCGACTATGCGGCTTTCCTGCACCAAAAGTACGGAAACCTGTATCTCGACCGCCCGCACAACGTCCGGCTGGACGCCACTTACATCATGCCCTTCAAGCTCGCGGTTGGGCTGCAGGCCTATTACCAGTCGGGGCCACCCCTGTCCAAGGTCGGTTACTTCAACTCCGGCTATGGAGCGCAGGTGCAGCTCGTTCCGCTCGGAACCGCCGGGCGACTGACCGCACAGTACGAGGGGAATCTCTCGCTCTCTTACCCTTTCACTGTGGGACCGACGACCATCACGCTTCAGGGCTACATCTTCAATATCCTGAACCGCCAGGGCGTCGTCGACGTGGATAACAACTGGCAGATTTCGCCGGGTGTGAACTATCCGCAAGACCCGGCCCACTACAATCAGCTTTTCTATGCCCCCTGCTCGGCGGGGCAGGACCCGGCCAAGGACAAGTGCAACGAGCAGACCAACCCCAACTACGGCAAGGCGATTCGCCGCCAGGATCCTCGACTCTTACGCTTCGCTCTGAAGGTCTCGTTCTAAGAACGCTCATCTGTTTTGAGAAGGAGGGGGCTTGCGCCCCCTCCTTTTTTTGCGACCAAACTGGACGTAGCATGGAGGTTCTTGGAGTCTCCGTATGACGTCCCATTTTCTGGCCCCGATCCTCGCTTTGCTGCTCGCGGAAGCCTCTCTTCCCGACCTCTTCCAGAAGGCGAAGCAAGAATTCAAGTTCGGTTCGTACGAACAGGCCCTGGCCACGCTAACATCTCTCGATCAAGAAAGCTCCAGGCAAGGATTCGAGAAGCAACGCGCCGTCCTCTTACCGGGCCTTCTTTTTTACAGGGCAGCGAGCCTCGCCGGACTCAACCGCGACAAGGAAGCGGTGGCGGGCTTCAAGGCTTTCCTCGTATTGAAGCCGGACGCGACGCTCGATCCGGCTTTCTATCCGAAGTCGGTCATCGCGGCTCTGGAAGAGGCCCGAAGAGAGATCGCGAAGGCCCAACTCCTGCCGAGTCCGGTCGAGCCTGGCGCGATCGCAGCCGCCTACAGGGCATTCGTTCCGCCTGCCGGAGGCCTCGGGAGCGCGGACGAGAATTGGTCGGCGGGACCCGTTCGATGGCTTTTGACGGCGTCGGAGAAGCGCGCCTACGCCGCGCTCGCGGATCCTCTTTCTCGTTCTGAGTTCATTGCCAACTTTTGGAGGGAGCGATCTTTCATTCCCGAAACGCCGGGCAACGAGTTCCGCGAGGAGTTCGAAAGACGTTCGGCATTCGCGGATGCGCGTTTCGCGCAAGGCGAAGAGCGGGGAAGCCTGACCGATCGCGGGATGGTCTTTATTCTGCTGGGTCCGCCCTCGTATAGCGGACGCAAGCAGCTGCGCACAGGCGACGACATCGCGGACCCATCCGGACTCTCGCGTTACACCCGTTCCGAGCAGGCGGCGGCTGAGCAGAGTGGCGGATCCAGAACGGAACGCGTGGAGCGCATCGAAAGAGTGAGCGGTCCCGGGACGACCGTGCAGGATGCGGGCTCCAACTTGGTGGAGGTCTGGCACTACCTGCGCGGAAACCTCCCCAAGGGAGTTCCCTACCAGGAGGTCGTTTTCGAGTTCGTGACCAAGCAGGGATACGGCAAGAACGTTTTGCAGCGAGATTCGGCGGCGCTCGCGACCCTGGCGCGAGCGGCCGAGCCGACGACGAAAGACCGATGAGCTTTTCGCGGGAACCCGAAAAAGAGGAAGGACTTCCTCCACGCCGGCGGCCTGATCTCACCCTTGCCGCGGCTCACAATTGACGCCCTGCATTTCATAACAGAAACTGTTCTCCCTGCCGACGATTTGAGTAGACTTCCCGGCGGAAGGTAGAAGTCGATGGAACGGCTATGCCGGTTGGATTCGTCGCTCGGACGCATCGCATCTGTCCTCTGCGTGGCGGCGGCCGGTCTGGCTCTCTCCGGTTGCGGCTCCCGAGCAAAGGTCTCGCCACCCGCGCGAAACCTCCTGCTCGTCACGATCGACACGGTTCGACCAGATCATGTGGGCGCCTACGGCTACCGCGCCGCGGAGACGCCGGCGCTCGATCGCCTCGCGCGCGAGGGGATCCGCTTCGACCATGCGGAGTCCACCGTTCCTCTGACGCTTCCTTCGCATGCGGCGATCCTCTCGGGCCTGACGCCTCCTCACCACGGGTTGCGTAACAACGGGGCTGGCCGCTTCCCGGACGATCGGCCCACGCTCGCCACTCGGCTCTCCGCGGCGGGCTATTCGACCGGTGCTTTCGTCGGCTCCTTCGTCCTCGACCATCGGTTCGGCCTCGCACGGGGATTCGACGTCTATGACGACGAAATCGAGCGGGACCCCAACGCGGCTGGCTCGCTCGAGGCGGAACGCCCGGCCTCGCAGGTCGCGGACCGAGCGCTCGCCTGGCTCGAGAAGACCGCGCAGGGTCCTGGCGGGCGGCCATTCTTCGGCTGGGTGCACTTCTACGACGCGCATGCGCCTTACGCGCCGCCGGAGCCTTACGCGAGCCGGCACAAGGAGGTTCCTTACGACGGGGAAATCAGCTTCGTCGATGCGCAGATCGCGAGGTTGCTCGACTTCCTGGACCGCCGCGGCCTGGCCGACTCGACCGTCGTCGCGGTTACGGCCGACCATGGCGAGGCGCTCGGCGAGCACGGCGAGCTCACGCACGGCCTGCTCCTGTACGAGCCGACGCTGCGGGTGCCGTTGATTCTGCGCGGCCCGGGACTTCCGGCTGGAAAGACTGTCGCGACTCCGGTTGGCCTCGCGGATCTGGCGCCGACGCTGGCGGGGATGCTCGGAAAGTCGCTGACCGGAGAGGCCGGCGAGAAGGCCGTCCACCGGCTTGACGGACGCGACCTCTCGTCGGCGATCAAGAACGGGCGCGAGCCTGCCGAAACCGAGCTCTACGCCGAGACGGAATACCCGCGCACCTTCGGCTGGAGCGGACTCTCGGCGGTGCGGCTCGGGAGGTTGAAGTACGTCGCGGCGCCGCGGGCCGAGCTCTACGATCTTTCACGCGATCCCGGAGAGACATCGAACCTGCTGGCCGAAGGCGTTCGGCGCGCGGATCTGGACACTCGGATCGCAAAACTCGAGGAGGGGGCTGTCGCAGCCGCTCCGGCGGTCGGCCGCGACGAGACCGCCGCGAAGCTCGCGAGCCTCGGTTACATCTCCGGCGGCCCGGCCGGCTCGGCTCCATCCCGCGATGACTCAAGAAAAGATCCGAAGGAGATGGCGCCGCTCTTCCGAAAGTTTGAAGAGGCGAACTGGTCGCTCCAGAGCGGGCGCCTGAAGGAAGCCGCCCATCAGCTCGAGCCGCTCATCGCCGCCGACCCGAAGAACTCCGTCTTTCGCGGTCTTCTCGCGGAGGTGTACCGCCGCCAGAAGGATTACCCGCGGGCGATCGCGCTCTACCGCCGGGCGGTCGCCGACACACCCACCGACCCCGATGCGCGCTACAACCTCGCGGTGACGATGCAAGAGGCGGGGCGGCCGGCCGAGGCACGGCAGGCTCTCGAGGAGGCGATCCGGCGCGATTTCTCGCGCCCGGAGGCGCACAACGCGCTCGGCATTGCGCTCGCGGCGGAAGGGAACCTGCTCCAGGCGCTGGAGCAATTCGACCAGGCCGCCCAGCTCGATCCGCGCGATGCTCGGGCTGCAAACAACCGTGGCAACGTCCTGCGCCAGCTCGGCCGCGTCGAGGAAGCCGAAAAGGCCTACAGGCGCGCGATCGAACTGGCGCCGCGCTATGCCGAGGCCTGGAACGGGCTCGGCACTCTCGAGGTCGCGCGCGGACGTCCGGCGGCGGCGATTCCCGACTTCGAGCGCGCGCTGGCGTTTGCGCCGCAGTACCACGAGGTGAGGTTGAACCGCGGCATCGCGCTGGAAACGATGGGGGAGAACCGCCTGGCCGTGGCCGCATACGAGGACTTCCTGCGCGCGGCGGCGAGCGATGCGGGATTCGCACAGCAACGGGCCGTCGCCCGCCAACTGATCGCCCGGCTCTCGGGCACGAGAACGCTTTCGCAGCCGGAAGGGAGGTGAGGGGGAGGATCCCAGCCGAACACTTCGATTCCATTCGCAACTCTGATACGGAGGGAGGAACCCATGAGAAAACTATCGGCGATTCTGAGCTGGGCCGCAGCGATGGCACTGGCGGCACTGCTGTCGACAACCCATCCGGCTGCCGGGCAAGCAACCGGCTCGTCGCTCGCGGGCCGCGTCGCGGACGAGCAGGGAGGCGGGCTTCCCGGCGCAACCGTGACGGCAAAGTCGAGCTCCACGGGCTTTGCGCGCTCGGTCACGACGGCGGCTGACGGAACGTACCGCTTCGCCTCGATTCCTGCCGACACGTACATCGTTACGGCGCAGCTCACAGGCTTCAAGAGCGTCGAGCAACCCAGCGTGGAGCTGAACGTCGCCACCACTCGGACCTTAAACATCACCATGTCCCTCGCCTCGGCAACGGCCGCTGTCACCGTCACAGCCGAGACCCCGCTGGTAAAAACCGAAGCGGCGATCGGGGCCGTCGTTTCCGAGAAGGAGCTCAAGAACCTTCCCTTGAACGGCCGCCAGTTCGCCAACGTGGCCGTGCTCGCGCCCGGCACGTCGCTCGCGTACAACACGGATCCGACCAAGCCCGGACAGCTGACCGTCGCGTTGAACGGCGGGATCGGCCGCAACGTTAACTACGTCAGCGACGGCGGCGACAACACGGACGACACCATCGGAGGGGCGCTGCAGAACTTCTCGCTCGACAGCGTCCAGGAGTTCAACATCCAGACGCAGCAATACAAGGCGGAGTACGGCCGCTCGTCGGGCGGCGTGCTCACGGTCGTCACCAAGACGGGCACCAACGACTTCCACGGCAACGGCTTCGGCTTCTTCCGCGACAAGGGCCTGAACTCCGAGACGGAGTCGGAAAAGAACGCCGGAAGCGGCAAGGGAGACTATCGTCGCTACCAATTCGGCGCTTCGCTCGGCGGGCCGATCGTCGAGGACAAGGCCCATTTTTTCGGGGCCTATGAGCGCACGGACCAAAAGACCAGCTACACGGTCGACTCGCGGCCTTCGGCTACGAGCCCGCCCCTCTTCCCCGACGTGCAGGGTCAAGTGGTTCCGCTTCCCTTCCTCGATGACCTGGTCACAGCCAAGGCATCGGCAAATCTCTCGGCTTCGCAGTACCTGCAGGTTCGCTTCGGCTACCAGAAGAACAGCCAGAAATACGGGGCGAGCCCGGGAGCCACGCCCGACTCGCTCGGGACCGTCGCCAACAAGTACTACTCGATCCTCGGTGGACACTCGGCACAGTTGGGCGCCAACTCCGTCAACGAGTTCCTCTTCCAGTACACCAAGTTCGACAACACCATCTCGGCGGACTCGAAGAACCCGACGATCTACTACCCCTCGGGTATCCATTCCGGGCAGAACATCAACACGCCGCAGTCGACCCACCAGGTCAAGTACCAGTTCAAGGACGACTTCAGCTTCGGCCGGGATATCGCCGGACAGCGGCACGACTTCAAATTCGGCATCAACTTCATCCACGAGCCCACACTGGGCGGCGACTTCTCGACCGGCGTCGACAATTACACCTACAATTTGAAATCGGACGTCGTCGGCTCGCCGGTCGTCGAGATTCAGCGTTTTGGAGGCTTCTTCCAGAACTCGACGCCGGTCAATGAGTACAGTCTCTACATCCAGGACGACTGGCGACCCAACTCGCGGCTGACGATCAATGCAGGCCTTCGCTACGACCTCTGGCTCGGGTTCGACCTCAACCAGACGAGCAACCCCATCTGGCAGACCCTCTCGACCCAGACGAAATACAAAGAGGGATACCTGCTCGACTTTCAGAACGGAGGAGGAGGCAAGCTCTCCAACGACCACAAGAACTGGGGGCCGCGGCTCGGCTTCGCCTGGGACGTGACGGGCAAAGGGACAACGGTTGTGCGTGGGGGCTGGGGGATCTACTACGACTTTCCCTACACCAATGCGACGATTCTCTTTCCCGCCGCCGCCGTGCAGTCCAATTACGGTCTCATCTACGACAACAAGAACGCGAACGGCATCCGGAACGCGGACGGCACGTTCTTCCAGCCGGGGCAGCCACTGCCTCCCAACCAGCTCACGGGCCTGGCTTCCAATCCTCCCAACGAGGTCGCCTCGCCGACGCTGGCGACTCCCTATTCGCGGCAGGCGTCGCTCGGCGTCTCGGCCGAGGTGACCAATTGGCTCGGCGCCTCGGTGGACGGTGTGATCATCCGGTACCGCGACATCCCCTACCGATTCCGGGCAAATCCTGTCGATCCCTCCACGGGCAAGCGGCGCTTTTCGGACTTTGGCAACTTCCGACTCTGGTATGGCAAGGGATTCGCTGACTACGACGGGGTCAACCTGTCGCTGCACGCACGGGTCTCCAACACGCTCGTGGCGCAGGGCTTCTATACGTGGTCGAAGACCAACGGCAATGTGCTCGCCGGAGCCGATGAATTCCGGCTTTCCAACGTCACTTATCAGCCGGACCTGCGCGCCGGGCGCGATGTCTCGGTCAACCCGCTCGATCCACAGTGCGACGCCTGCTCCGGGCCGCTCAACACGGACGCGCGGCATCGTTTCACACTCGGAGTCGTCTATTCGGCGCCGCTGGGGATCATCGCGTCCAGCTTTTTCCGTTACCGCTCCGCCACGCCCGTCAACATTTACTCCGGCACGGACTTGAACGGTGACAGCTTCGTCATCGACCTTCCGCCCGGCGTCTCGCACCCCAATTCGGGGCGCGGCCACAGCTTCTCGCAGTTCGACTTACGGATATCGAAAGACTTCCTGTTCACGAAGGACGTGGGTGTCGAGATCATCGCGGAGGTCTTCAACCTCTTCAATTCGACCAATCCAGCCGGCTACGTCGGCAACATGAGCTCGTCCGCGTTCGGAAAGCCCTCTTTCTTCGCGGGGGATCCGCTTCAGGGCGAGCAGCGCCTCGCGCAGCTGGGCCTGAGGGTGCACTTCTAGAGGATCGCGGTTTCCGCTTTCCAGGCCCCGCTCACGCGGGGCCTTTTTCTTGGATTCTTGTCTTATCCGGTGCAGCGGGAAAGCCCTGTCATTTCGATCCTGAGGCCGTCCAGGCGCGGATGCGCATGTTAGGGTTTGATCGTGCGAAGGTCGGCGGCAATGTTCGGGCTTGCCGCGGCGTTGGGAGGACTTCTCTCGTGCGGTCGCGCTGAAAAGTCGGCGGGGGTTCGACCGGCCTCTGTCGCGGCTCCGGCAGAGCGCGCTGTGGAGGCGCCGCCGGTCGAAGTATCCGATATCGCGACACGCAATCAGCGCCCGGCCGGTAGCTCTCCTCCGTTGATCTGGCTCGGCTTGGACGGACTCGATTGGGAGATCCTCGACCGGCTCTCCTCCGAGGGAAAGATGCCCAACTGGTCGCGCATCGTCTCGGAGGGCTACTCCTCCAAGCTGACGTCTTTCGTTCCGATCCTTTCCCCGGTCGTCTGGACGACGGTTGCCACCGGCGTCGGGCCCGACGTCCATCGGGTTCTCGACTTTCAGGAGGTCGACCCGAAGACAGGACAGAAGATTCCGATCTCCGGTCTGTCCCGGGCCGTGCCGGCGATCTGGAACATGGCCTCGGCGGCGGGAAAGAAGGTCGGCGTCGTGGGCTGGTGGGCGACGCATCCCGCGGAAGAGGTCCACGGCTTCTTCGTTACCGATCATGCGAGCCCGATCCTCTATGACAAGCAGACGCTCTCCGGCTCCGCTTACCCTTCCTCTCTCGAGGCGGGGGTCGCCCAGATCGTCGAGCGCGAAGGCCATCCGACGCCCGCCGACCTCGCTCGCTTCGTCGACATCCCACCGGCCGAGATCGGCCGAATTCTCGCCAGCGGCCAGGGGATGGACAACGCGGTCGTGGCGCTCGCGCGGATCGTGGCCGCGACCCGCGTCTATCACCGCGCGGCCAGGGACCTGTACGACAAGAACCTTCCCGACCTCATGACGGTCTACATCGAAGGCACCGACGAGATTGGCCATTTCTTCTCCCCGTTCACGCCTCCGCGTCTCGCGTGCGTCTCCGAGGAGGACTTCGGCCGCTATCACCGAGCCGTGGAGGTCTACTACGGAATGGTCGACCAGATGCTCGGCCAGTGGATGCGCCGCGCCGACGAGGATCACGCGACCCTTCTGGTCAACTCCGACCACGGCTTCAAGTGGGGCGAAGACCGCTCCTGCGAGCGCTCGTCCCTCGGCTGGTCGACGGCCGCCTACTGGCATCGGCTCGACGGAGTCTTCGCGGCGTGGGGCGCTCGCGTGCGTCCCGGAAAGGGGAGCGAGAAGCCCTCAATGTTCGAAATTGCGCCCACGGTGCTGGCGCTTTTGGGAGTCCCTCAGGACCCGAGGATGTCGGGTCATCCGATCACGGCGGCCTTCCGAGAGCTCCGCTCGGGGAAACGGCCCGGCGAACTCGCCGGCTTGACCGTGCGGCGTGTCGCCGCGGCCCCGATGTCCGCGGCGGAGGCAAGCGAGTACACCAAGAAGCTTCTCGCGCTCGGATATTTGTCCGCAAGTGAGGCCAGGCCGTTGGCCGCTCCCGGCGGGGACAGGCCGGGAATGACCGAAGGCGCCTGGAACAATCTCGGCCTCTATTTCCGCGACTCCTTGAAGAAACAAGCCGCCGCGCAGGAGGCCTTCGCGCAGGCGCTGAAGATTTCGCCCGACTACCACTCGCCCATGTTCAACCTCGCGGTCCTCTATCGCGACAAGGGGGACGACGCTCTCGCGCGGGAGTGGCTCTTCCGTTCCTTCACCGCAGGACACGCGGAGCCCGAGCGCACGCTCCAGGGCTGGCTCAACTGGTACGACGATCACCGCCCGGCGGCGGCGATGCCGCTGCTGGAAGAGGGCGTGAAGCGGTCTCCGGACAACGAGGGGCTCGCCCGGGCGCTCGCCGTCCGCCGCTTCAAGCGGAAAGACTGCCCGGGCGGCTTCGCCGTGCTCGCGCCCTTCGAAGCGAGGACTTCCGATCCAAACACGTTAAACTCCCTGGCGCTGCTGCAGACGTGCCTGGGAAAGAGGGAGGAGGCGGTCGCGCTGTTCGAGCGTTCTCTCTCTTTGAAGCCGGATCAGCCGGGAGCAATCCAGTCGTTGAATCTGTTGAAACGCCGGTAGGGCGATCTTGCCCCGAAAGGAAACTTGAGGAACCGCATGAAGAACCGACTCGTCGTGATTCTCGTAGCCGCTCTCTCGCTGATCGGGGCGATGCCGGCGCGAAAAAGCCAGAAAAATGAGACTCCCGCCGGCAAGACGGTCCGGGCCGCCGGGAACGATGAGCTCGTCACATACTTGACGCATTTCCTTCCTTTCAACCCCGACTCGATCGTCACCGTCGAAAAGTCCTCCGAGACCCTGCCGGGCTTCACCGGGTACAAAGTTCACCGCAAGGGGCGCTTCGAAAAGCTCAACGTGAGCGACCGAGTGGTCTTCGTCTCCGACGACGGCAAGTGGTTCTTCGCGGGGGACAAAGTGGCCAACACCGATCCCGGCGCCGTCCGCGGCCCGTCGGACTTGAGCTGGCTCGAATCAAAATTTTCCAACCTCTTCCGCAACAAGGTGCGGGCAGCCCCCGCACCCGAGCGGGACGCTGCCGGCTTGAAGGGCGTCTCGCTGATCCTGGAGACCGGTTATTTCCCGGTGCGGCTGCCGGGGTACCTGACTTCGGACGGCCGCATCTTCCTCCAGGGAACCCTTTGGGACTTCCGGATGGATCCTCGCGCGGAGAGGCGGCATCGAATCGATCTGTCCGCCAACCGCGCCAGCGGCCCTCCCGCAGCCGCGGTCCAGGTCGTCGAGTACGCCGATATGGAATGTTCGTACTGCAAGTTCCGTGGCCTCCAGATGGATCGTCTGCTCGAGGCCAACGCCGGCATCGTCAATGTCCGCCGGCACTACAAGTTCTTCCCGCTCTGGATGACGCACGTCTGGGCAATGAAGGCGGCATCGGCCGGCGACTGCATTGCCAAGTTCGGGGGCCCCGCTCTCTTCGATTTCAAGAAAGCGGTTTACGCCCGGCAGGAGACGATGACTGTCTCGGGGATCGATGAGCTTGCGATCACGACCGCAGAAGCGAAAGGCGTCAGCTCGGCCGATTTCCTCTCGTGCTATTTGCAAGACGACAGCTTCAATCGCGTCCGGAAAGACATCGAAGAAGGGTATCGGTTGAACGTGACCTCGACCCCGACGTACTTCATCGACGGCACCGAGATCAGCTGGATCGAGGACAAGGTGATGGAGGACTTCCTTCGGACGCTCTTTCCGAAGACGAAGACGGTTGACTACGGAAGGTAGTTGGAAGTCGATAGTCGGTAGTCGATAGTCAGTAGGTGAAGTCCCGGAACACTACCGACTCCCCGACTGTCGACTACCGACTGATCATGGCTCAAACGGTATCGGCACCGTCGTCCACGACTTGACGGGCTGGCCGTTGCGGCGGGCCGGCTCGAAGGTCCACCTGCGGACAGCGGAGACAGCGGCTTCGGTCAGGCCGCCTCCGACTCCCTTCAAGACCTCGATCTGTTCGGGGGCTCCCGTCTCGGATACGAGCACCCGCAAAAGAACGATTCCCCGTATACGCGCCCGCAGTGCCAGCTGCGGATAGGTCGGTTTAACGACGCGAAGGATCTTGGGCGGAGTCTCTGGCTCTCCCGGCGATTCGGGAGGGGCGACTCGGATCTCCGCCACGGCGGTCGGCACCGCGGTCGGCGCGGCCGTCGGCTCGGCGCGAGGCGGAGGCGAAGGAGTCGGCTGGGTTGTCGCCTCCTGGGAAACTTCCTTAGAGGCCGGCACCTCGGGAGGTTCCGTGGGAGCCGGGCGCGCCGATTGCGCTCCCGTCGCTCCGGCGAAACTGCTTTTCCGGCCTTCCTCCTGGAGTTTCTTCAGTTCCGACGCGACGCGCCGAGCAACCTCTTCCTTGAACTGACTCTCGCTCATGGCCGAGGTCGGCGGCGAGGTCGGCTCTGCGGTCGGAGCCGGGGCGGGCGAGGGGAGAGACGTCACCCGCGTGGCGGCGATTCGAGGTGCTTCCCGGAGAGGCCGGCGAAGAATCAGGTAGGCCGTTCCCGCCAGAGCCGCTGCGATCAGGAGAGCGCCGCCAATCGCGTAAGGAGCGCGTCGCGCCGGCGGCGGCGGGACGGCGGAAGGCTTGAGAGGGAGGGGGGCCGGTCTCGGCGCGGGGACGTCGGAACCGGGAGTCGGCTTTCGCCGTTCCTCCCCGACCTCGGAGCCGGATTCCCGCGCTCGCGCCCGGTTTTCCGCTTCGATCTCCGGGCCAAAGAGCCCGCTCAGGAAGAAGGCCAGATTGAACGTCGAGGGGGAATAGGGACCGGAGAAGAGAATCTTGCCGAGCTCGCGGCGAAGCTCGCCGCTCGATTGATAACGGGATTCCGCCGGCGCCAGGCTGGTCCGAAGCACGGCGGCCACCTCTGGCGGAACGAAGGTTCCCTCCAGACTCGCGCCTTTCAAGTCTCCCCAGGGATCCGTAGCCGACGGAAGCCGCCCGAAGAGCAATTCGAAGAGGATCACTCCGACGGAGAACACGTCCGAGTTTTTCCCGACTGCTCGATTCGCGCGCTCTTCGGGGGCGAGGTACGGAGCCACCTCAGACTGGAACCGGGGCCGTCCGAGTGAAGGGAAAAAACCGGACGCGAGCCCGAACCCCGTCAGCCGAATTTCTCCGTCATCGGAGACCGAGACAAGCCCCGGCCAGACGAGGCCGTGGAGGGTCCGCTCGCCGTCGACCGTCGTGTTGTAGGCGTGGTCCAGGGCAGTGGCGACTTTTTCCACGATCAGAAGCGCGTGCTCGATGGGGATTCCCTGGCCGCGTTCCCGGGCTCTGGCAATCAACGCGTCCAGCGTCCGGCCATTGGGATCGTTCCACGCGAGAAACGGAACGCCTTCGACGGCGTCCATCTGCACCCCGCGCGCGATCGCGGGATTCTTCAGAAAGGTGTGGATCTCTCCGTTTTCCTCGATGGCATCGACCACGGAGTCCTCGGAGATCTCCGGCGACTCGAAAATCCGCATCCGGACGAATCCCCGCTCTCCGGAGGTTCGGACGGCTCGAAAAACAGGCCCGAGGACGTCCTCGCTCAGAAAAGCCGTCAGCAGATAGTTCCCGAATCGGCGGGGGAGAGGGCCTTGGGCGCTCACGGGGGTCCGCTTGCGTCTGGGGAGGGCGGTGTCATGTTCTGGGGTTCTGGGCGATTGTGATCCCCGCCTCCTCGGGGGTCAAGGAAGATCCCACAAGGAGGATCCAGTCCGAGTGCGCGCGTGCCGCTCAGGCGCAGCGCAAGCTACCGGGTTGCGGAAGGCGCCGCCGCCTCCGCGGCCGTTTCCGCCTCTGCTCGGAGCTTGCGGACCGTCGAGATCGCCCGCAGGTGCTCCTCGAAGGTGCGGGAGAACGTATGACCACCCGAATCGTCCGCGACGAAGTAGAGGAAGTCGGCCTTGGCGGGAGAGACGGCGGCCCTCAGGGCTTTCCGGCCGGGATTGCAGATCGGCTCGGGAGGCAATCCGTCGTAGAGATAGGTGTTGTAGGGAGAGTCGTAGCTGTACTCGGACCGGTGGAGCAGACCGGTCCACTTTCCGTCGCGCTTCAAGGCGTAGACCACGGTCGGGTCCGCCTGGAGGCGCATGCCGCGCTTCATGCGGTTCAGGTACACCGACGCGATGAGCGGCCCTTCTTCCGGCAGGGCGCTCTCCTTTTCCACGATCGAAGCCAGCGTGACGGCCTGGCGGGGAGTCATTCCCAGGGCGCGGGCCTTCTGCTGCATGTCCTCCGTGAAGTTGCGGTGGAACTCGTTGACCATCCGATCCACGATCTGCCGGGCGGAGGTCGACCGCGTCACAACGTACGTTTCGGGGAAAAGAAATCCCTCGAGGTCGGAGACTTTCTGCGTGAGCCCCGGAAGCAGCTCTGTCGCCTGGAGTGCTTGCGCGAAGGCTTCGGGACCGCCGATTCCCTGTTTCCAGAAGAGCTCGAAGGTTTCCGGCGCCGTCAACCCCTCGGGAACGACGATCGTGTACTTGACCACGTCGCCGTGAGCCATACGATTGATGACGTCGTCCACCGGCATGGGTCGCGTGAATCGGTACTCGCCCGCCTGGAGCGGCGTCGACACGCGGTAGAGACGGTAGTAGATCTCCGCCAGACGCGGGTCGGCGAGAACACCCGCCTGCCCGAGCCGGCGGAAGATCTGAGAGGTCGGGGTTCCCATCGGGAAGACGATCGTGACTTCCGCCGGAGGGGTTGTCCCGGATCCCGGATGCTTCAACCGATAAAAGAAATAGGCGCCGGTGGCTGTGGCCAGCGCAAGAACGAAAAGAAGTGTCCGCAAGATCCGGCGAGTCGCGCTCATGAAGGCCTTCCCGAGACGTGCGCGAGGTAATCGTTCAAGAGAATCGCCGCCGCGGAGCGATCGACTTCTTCCTTCGTCAGGGAAGGCATTTCGTGCTGGGCTTCCCACGAGGTGAGGGTTTCCTCGTGCTCCTGAATCTGCAGACCGGTTTCCCGCGCTAGCTTGCGCGCGAACGTTCGAATGCGCGGAGCCAACGGGCTCTCCACCCCTTCGGGGGACCGAGGAATTCCGATCACGATGGCCTCGATCTCCTCGTCCTTGCAGAATTGAACGATCTCGGCGATGGCCCGAGCGTCGCTTCTGCGAAGGAGAGTTGCCCGCCCTGCCACGACTGTCCCGGTTGCGTCGCAAGTCGCCAGGCCGATTCTCTTTTCGCCGAAATCAACGGCCACTATTCGTGCCATGCAGGGGAAAGAGTAAACGAGAGGGGGAGAGGGGCCAGGCGGTAAACGGGGTGAGGGGGCGAGGGGGGGTGAGGGGTTGAGCTGAATCTCCCACTCACCCACTCTCCCCCTCTCCCACTCGGAGACTCACGGCATTGATTCGAGCGATAGAATCGATGTGCCATGAAACACATAGTCATCCTTTCCGCAACAAGAACCCCGGTCGGCTCCTTCCTGGGAAAGCTTTCTTCTCTCTCGGCACCGGCGCTGGGCTCGATCGCCATCCGAGGGGCTCTCGAGAAGGCGCATGTGAAACCGGAGCAGGTCGAGCAGGTCATCCTGGGTAACGTGCTCCAGGCCGGCATCGGTCAGGCTCCGGCCCGGCAGGCTTCCCTTGGAGCCGGGATTCCGGATTCCGTTCCCTGTATCACCCTCCACAAGGTCTGCGGTTCCGGCATGCGCGCCGTGATGGACGCGTCCAACGCCATTCAGGCAGGCGAATACGACCTTGCCGTGGCCGGCGGGATGGAATCGATGTCCAATGCTCCCTATCTTCTCGAGAAGGCGCGCTCCGGCTACCGCATGGGCAACGTGCCGCTCGTGGACTCCATGATCAAGGACGGCCTCTGGGATCCCTACAAAGACATCCATATGGGCAACTGCGCCGAGATGTGCGCGGGCAAGTATCACTTCACCCGCGAGGAACAGGACGCGTTCGCCCTGGAGTCCTACAAGCGCGCGCAGCATGCTTCGAAGAGCTGTCTGTTCGGAGAAGAGATCGTCGCTGTCCCCGTGCCGCAGAAAAAGGGAGATCCGATTCGAATCGATTCCGACGAAGAGCCCTTCGCGGCCCCGCTGGAAAAGATGGGGAGCTTGAAGCCCGCGTTTCAGAAGGATGGGACCGTCACCGCTGCGAACTCCTCGAAGATCAACGACGGGGCGGCGGCCCTCGTGGTTGCCTCGGAGGAGAAGGCGAAAGCTCTCGGGCTCGCCCCCATCGCGCGGATCGTCGCCTACACCGGAGTCGCGCAGGCGCCGGAGTGGTTCACGACGGCACCTGTCGGCGCGATTCAGAAACTGCTCGACAAAACCGGCCGGAAGGTCTCGGATATCGATCTTTTCGAGATCAACGAGGCGTTTGCCGCCGTCGCGATGGCGGCCATCCGCGAGCTGTCGCTCGATCCGGCCAGGGTCAACGTGCGGGGGGGCGCTGTCGCGCTCGGTCACCCGATCGGCGCCTCGGGCGCGCGGATTCTGACGACCCTGATCCACGCCTTGCGCAAGGAAGGGAAAAAGAGCGGCATCGCCGCCATCTGCATCGGCGGCGGGGAAGCCACGGCGATGCTCGTGGAGACCCTCTGAGCCGAAAGGCGGTAGGCGGAAGGCGGTAGGCGCACGGAGGGGACTCTTGTTGTTTCGCCTCCCGCCTCCCGCCTCCCGCCTCCCGATCCCGTGAATTTCCCCTTCGACCTCGTTCTCGGCGGCGTTCCCCGCTTCGCGGCGGAAGCCCCGTGGGCGCGGCGATTGATCGAGCGCCACGCCAGAAGGCTTTCACCGCAGACACGAACGGATGTCTGGTCGCGCCGCCCCATCGTCGCGGATGCCGCCGGGACCGCGCCGCACGTCCTCATTCACGCGGATCCCGAGGCCTATCTCCCGCCCGCGGCCGCCGTCCGCCTCCTGCAGACGCTGGACCGCGCTCCACTCGCCGTGCCCGTCACCAACGAGCCCTGGTGCGAAGAGGCGCGGTCTGCGCCCTCCTTCGCCTACCACACGCCTTTCCTGCTGGAGGAAGCGGCGGCGCAGATCGCGGCCGCCGCCGGAGCGGCGCGACCGCTTCGGGAGCCTCGATCGCCTGTCTTCGCCGCTCGACGCGAGGTTCTCGAGTCTCTTGACCGCGACCTTCCGCTCGATCGCGTTCCCGAGGAGGCGGGGCGGCGGGGCTGGGAAGTGGTTCTGGAGCCGGCCTCCTATCTTCACCGCTACGGCGAGATGGATGGGCAGGCTCGGGCGGACCTGGCCGGGAAGGTGCCGCCGGGGTCCCGCTCCGTGCTCGACGTCGGCTGCTCTCGCGGAGAAACCGCCCGCCTGCTCCGTCTCGCCGGCGTCTCGAAGGTCGTAGGCATCGAGCCGGACCCGGGAGACGCCGGCGAGGCGGCTCGCGCATGCGATCTCGTCCTGCCTCTCGCCCTGGAAACAGTCCCGGAAGAATTCCCCGGGGAGTTCGATGCGATTCTCTTCGGGGATGTGCTCGAGCACCTTCCCGATCCTTCCGACGCGCTGGCCCGCGTCCGGCCCTGGCTCTCGCCGCGGGGAGTTGTCGTGGCATCCGTGCCCAACCTCGGCCATTGGTCGATCGTCTCCGAGCTGCTCGAGGGCCGGTTCGACTACATTCCCTACTCCATTCTGTCGGGCACGCACATCCGATTCTTCACTCGGGCCACGTTGACGGACCTCTTCGAGGCGTGTGGTTATCGCGTGGAATCGATCGATGGCGTCACCTTTCCCACCTCTCCGGCGGGGGCGCTCCGGCTGGAGAAGCTGCGCCGCCTTCCGGGCGCCTCAAGGGACCTCGAGGTCGTGGAGTTCCTCGCGGTCGCCAAGGCAAGAAGTGACGAGTGACAAGTGACGAGTGACAAGTGAAGACGCCACCGATCACTGGTCACTTGCCACTCGTCACTGCATTATCATCGCCGCGATGATCGACAAGGTGGTCGCCTCGGCGGATGAGGCGGTCCGCGACATCCGCGACGGCGCGACACTCGTCGTCGGCGGATTCGGCCTCTGCGGCATTCCCGAGAACCTGATTGCCGCGCTGGTCCGCCGCGGGGTCCGCGAACTGACAGTCATCTCCAACAACTGCGGCGTCGACGACTGGGGCCTGGGCCAGCTCCTCCAGACGCGCCAGATCCGGAAAATGGTCTCCTCCTACGTCGGAGAGAACGCCGAATTCGAACGGCAATTCCTTAGCGGCGAGCTGGAAGTGGAGCTCGCCCCGCAGGGGACGCTCGCCGAGCGGATGCGCGCGGGGGGCGCCGGAATTCCCGCGTTCTACACGCCGACGGGCGTCGGGACCCTCGTCGCGGAAGGAAAAGAGACAAAGGTCATCGACGGGCGCGAGTATCTGCTCGAGCGGGGAATCGTCGGGGACTTCTCGCTGGTGGCCGCCTGGAAAGGGGACCGTATGGGCAATCTCGTGTACCGCAAGGCTGCCCGGAACTTCAACCCCATGGCCGCCACGGCCGGCCGGATCTCGATTGCCGAGGTCGAGGAGCTCGTCGACGTGGGCGAGCTCGATCCCGAATCCGTTCACACACCCGGAGTCTTCGTCCAGCGCGTCGTGGTCGCGCCGCGCCAGAAGCGCATCGAGAGGCGGACGGTCCGGAAGTAGCTAACAGCTGTCAGCTATCAGCTCTCAGCTTTTTCGCGCGAAAGTGAGACATGGCAGAGCCGACGAAGGTCCGGTCGAAGGCCGAGGGTGAGAGACGATGACTCAACGGACAAGCGATCCGGGCTGACAGCTGAAAGCTGAGAGCTGATAGCTTATTTCTCATGCTCGACCGCGACGGAATCATTCAAAGGGCCGTGAAGGAGTTGAAAGACGGCTACACCGTCAACCTCGGGATCGGCATGCCGACCCTCGTGGCCAACTCCATCCCGGCGGGCATGGAGGTGATCCTTCAATCGGAGAACGGCATTCTGGGAGTCGGACCGTATCCGACCGAGGACGAAATCGACCCGGACCTGATCAACGCAGGCAAGGAGACCGTGACGATCCGGCCCGGGGCTTCGTATTTCTCTTCGGCGGACTCCTTCGCGATGATCCGCGGCGGCCACATCGATCTCTCCATCCTGGGGGCCATGCAGGTCGACCAGGAAGGATCGATCGCGAACTACATGATTCCCGGGAAGATGGTGAAGGGGATGGGAGGCGCGATGGATCTGGTGGCGGGCGCCCGGCGGCTCGTCGTGACGATGGAGCACACCGCGCGAAACGGGGAGCCGAAGATCCTGGAGAGCTGCACGCTGCCCCTGACGGGCAAGGGTTGCGTCGACCGGATCATTACGGATCTCTGCGTCTTCGATGTGGATCGCGAGAAGGCGGAGCTCGTCTTGGTCGAGCTCGCGCCCGGCGTGAGCACGGAAGAGGTGCGGGCAAAGACGAAGGCGCGATTTCGCGAAGCGGAGTCGGTCGGTCCGATGGCATGAGATCCCCCGACTGCGGATGAGGACTTTGGACTGAGGATTCAAGGGGCTCCAACCGTTTCGACTCTTCCTTCTTCCGATGCCAGGTCAGTCCTCGGTCCTCGGTCCTCCGTCCCCAGTCTCCAGATGAAGGCGCGGCGTTCCCTGCTCGTCAGCGCGGCTGTTCTGGTGCTGCCCGCTCTGGCCGCCGCTCAGGACTTTGGCCAGACCGATCCCTACCAATCGAAATTCAAAGAGAAGTCGAATTTTCAGGTGAAGTTTCGCGTGCCGGAAAAAGGGGACGTCGTCCACCTCTCGACGAAAAACCCCGTGGAGTTCATCAAGGACGAGTCGTGGGAAGGCTCCGGCGACGTGGTGATCGAGTATCAGGACGTCAAGGTTCAAGCGGATCATGCCCGGTACATCTTCCCGACGGATGTCGCGACGCTCGAGGGCCATGTCGTGATCGATCAGGGGCCCACACGCATGACCGGCGACCGCGCGGTCTTCAAGGTCAAGGCGAAGACGGGGCGCCTGGAGAATGCGACCGCCGACCTAGCACCGACGTACCACATCGTGGCCCAGGCGATCGAGAAGATCGGCGAAGCCACGTACCACATCGAGAAGGGGATTTTTACGGCCTGCAGTCTGCCGCGTCCTGCCTGGTCGTTCTCTCTGGCCGAAGCCGTCGTGACGCTCGACGACTACGCCCGGATGAGCAACGTCACGTTTCGGGCGATCCAATCCAAGGTGCCTTTGCTCTATACGCCTTACCTGATCTGGCCAACGAAAGAGGATCGCGCGACGGGATTTCTCGTTCCGGGCGTCGGCAGCAACGGAGAGCGCGGCGTCTATCTGGGCCTGACGCACTACTGGGTGACCGGAAGGCCGACTGACCTGACGACGACTCTCGACCTCTACTCCAAAGGAACCGTGGGGCTCGGCCAGGAGTTCCGCTGGACGCCGACGCCCGAGTCCGCGGGATTCTTTCAGGGCTACGCGATCCACGACACGGCGGCCACCGTCTGCGTGCCGCTGGCCGAGGAGCCGTCGGGGGGCGACGGGCCGTGCACGCTGCCGGATCGCTCCATCGGAGCCTTTTCGAAGCGCGTGAAGAACCGTTGGAAAGTGCGGCTCGAGCACGTCTCCGACGACCTGCCCTGGGGAATGCGCGGCGTCGCGACCATTCGCGACTACTCCGATGAGGAATATTTGCAGGATCTCGAAGGCTCCTTCGCGCTGAACTCGGCGCGGCAGATCCTCTCCCGCGTGTTTCTCACGAAGAACTTCGGTGACGATTCCGTCAATCTGCGCCTCGAGCGGAGCGAGACTTTTTTCGGAACCGACGTTATCCAGGAGCGCTACCCTTCTCTCGAATACTTTCGCCGGACCTCCCGGATCGGTTCGACCCCTTTCTTTTTCGCCGCGGAGGGTTCTCTCTCGGCGCTCTACATCAACCGGGGCACAGGTCTCCCGCGTGGCTCCTACGGACGGGCGGACCTTCATCCGACTCTCTCGCTCCCCTGGAAACGAATCCCCTGGCTCAACATCACTCTCAAGGGGGGAGCCCGTTGGACGGGTTATAGCGATTCCGTCGACGACGGTCAGACCCGATTCGTCGGATCTTCATTTACCCGCGAGTACGGAGAGGCGGGCGTTTCGATCGTCGGCCCTTCCTTCTCCCGAATCTATGACGGCCATCTCTTTCAATTCGGAAAGTTCAAGCACGTGATCGAGCCGCGAATCGATTACACGTACGTTTCCCAGGTCACCGATCCCGCTCGGATCCCGGAATACGACGAGGTCGATCTCCAGCTCGGCCAGAACCAGATCCGCTACGCGCTCATCAACCGGCTCCTCGCCCGCCCGGCCGACCCGACGCAGGGAGGAGCCCAGGAGATCGCTTCCCTTGAGGTCTCGCAGACCCGGGCTTTCCAGCTGCCGCAGACGCTTCTTCTAGCGGGACAGACGTTTCAGCCCCTCCTGACGAAGGTCGGCCCGGTCACGAGCGAACTGCGCCTGACGCCCGGTTCGTTTTTTCAATTCGACGGGCGCGTCGACTACAACACGCAGGCGTCCCAGGTCACGGGCAGCTCGGTCACGGCCGCCGTGATCTGGAAAGCGAACTTCTTCAATGCGACCTACTTCGCCGCCCGCCCCATCCTCGCCGCGCCGCTGCCGGAAGGCTCCCCGTCGCCGAACTCGGACCAGTTTCGAATCGCGGTGGGAGTGGACCTTCTCAAGTCGATCCGAGTCGATACGCAGCTCAACTACGACGCGCGGCAGAAGCTGCTCCTCGAAGATCGATCGCTTCTGACGTACCGAGGGTCCTGTTACTCGATTTTTCTCGAGCTTCGGCAGCTGCGCCTTCCTCCGACCACCCGACGGGACGTGCGTCTGGTCTTCAACCTCAAAGACATCGGCACCCTGCTCGACTTCCACCAGTCGCTGGACAAGATCTTTGGGCAATGAGTGCGGTTATGATTTCCCCCCAATGAAAGGCCTCATCCTCTCCGGCGGCAAGGGCACTCGCCTGCGCCCGCTGACGTATACCCGGGCCAAGCAGCTGGTGCCGGTCGCGAACAAGCCGGTTCTCTTCTACGGAGTCGAGGCCATCGTCGGAGCGGGAATCCAGGACATCGGCGTCGTTGTCGGGGATACCCGCGAAGAGATCGAGGCGGCCCTCGGCGACGGCTCCCGCTTCGGCGCGCGCGTCACCTATATCGAGCAGGACGCTCCGAGAGGACTCGCCCACGCGGTGCTCATCTCCGAGAAGTATCTGCGGGGCGAGTCGTTCGTGATGTACCTGGGGGACAACCTCATCGCCGATGGGATCGCAGGCCTGGTCGACGAGTACCGGTCGATCGGCTGCAACTCTCAGATCCTGCTCGCGCGCGTCCCCAATCCGGAGCAGTTCGGCGTCGCGGAGCTCCACAACGGCAAGGTCGTCCGTTTGACAGAGAAACCGCGCGAGCCGAAGTCCGATCTGGCGCTCGTCGGCGTCTACATGTTCGACGAAACGATCTGGGAAGCGGTTCGGGCGATCCGGCCGAGCGAACGGCAGGAGCTGGAGATCACCGACGCGATTCAATGGCTCATCGACCACGGCAAGAGCGTTCACCCGCACATCGTTTCCGGCTGGTGGAAGGACACCGGGAAGATCGAGGACATGCTCGAAGCGAATCGGATCATCCTGGACACGTTTAGCGCACGCGGCCTCGAGAACATCGACTCGGGCTGCCGCGTCGAAGGAAAAGTAGTCATCGAACCGGGCGCCAGGCTTTTCCGCTCGACCGTGCGCGGTCCCGCGATCATCGGCTCCGGCACCGAGATCCGCGACGCCTTCGTCGGTCCCTACACCGCCATCGGCCCGGACTGCGTCGTCGATCGTTGCGAGATCGAGAACTCGATCGTGCTGCACGGCTCCCGCCTCGAGCGCGTTCCGGGACGGATCGCGGACTCGCTCATCGGGACGAACGTGCGCATTCACCCGGGCCACGAGCGGCCGCGTGTCCACCGGTTCCTG
>JBKPDV010000054.1:0-6122 GCA_046728075.1 Acidobacteriota bacterium
CCCTTTGGCCGAGCCGCGAGCCGGTGGCGAAGCCAGATCCCGAACGAGCGGAAGCGACGTGCTAGTTGGGTCGCGCCTCGGAGCGCTGGCCGCGACGCAGGGAGGGGTGGGTCGAGTCGAAGCCCGACGCTATGGAAGGAGCCTCTGACGTCGCCATGGAAGGAGCCTCGGGCGCGGGAGGCGCCGGTGGTTCTTCTTCCATCTCGGCCTCCAGGTCTTCCACCGGCCCGACGTCCAGTGCGTTCAACGCCGACTGAAAGGCCGGCTGGGCTTCATAGAAGGCGAGCGCCTGTTCGATGAATTCGGTCAGTGGAGTTTCATCGGCAAACGGATCGAGCCGTTCGCCGAGCAATTGCTCCAGGGCCAGGTGTTCGAAGCTCGCGGCGATTTCGGCGCTCGCGACGTGCAGGACCGGGACGTTCTGCTCGTCGCCGGACTCGACAGCAACGGGAAGGGAATCCACCGGCGGAATCGCCGGAGCAGGCTCGAAGAGATCCTCGACGGACGAATCGACCCGGACGGTATCTTCTCCGGACTCGCCGGCCGGGTACTGGCAGGTTTCGGCCGCGCGCGTGGACTCCTCCTTCGCTTCGATCCACAAAGTGGGGGGAACAAGCTCAGGCGGAGGAGCTGCCTTCTCCGGGAGTGCGCCAGCCAAAGGGGCCGCGCCCTGCAGCGCGACGGGAAGTGTGATCGGGCGCGGTGTCGGCTTCGAAGCGGCTACCGCTCGGGCCGGAGCCTTGCGAGCCGGCGCGGGATGCTCGATCTTCTGGAGAATCGTCCACACATCTCTCGGCAGAGGTCGCTGGTAGAAGCGTTGCTGCGCCTGGAGGAGGCGTACCTCGGACGTGACATGGACGATCACGCGACATCGGGTGATCGAGCCCACCTCGTCGACGGCGGCCAGGTCCGACGGATTCGCGAACGCAACTTGAACGGTCTTTTTGTCGAGGGCATAGGGGACGGCTGCCAGCCGCTTGGACTGCGCCGCCGAAAGCAAGTTCAAGGCGTCCGGAGTCGCTTTGGAGAGCGTGTCCCAGTTGACGGCAGGGCACTTGTGCACTCTCGCAAGCGAATCCAGCAGTGCTTTCTCCGAGACGAGCCCCCACCGTAAAAGGATGGCGCCAAGGCGAAGTCCCCGCGACTGAGTTCCTTGGAGTTCGAGTGCGCGAGCCAGGACGGCTTCAGAGATCCGTCCCTCCGCGACCAAAAGTTCGCCTAATTTCCGGCCCATACACCTACTTTCCCTTACATTCTCCGCCCTGTGCCCATGGTTGGCAAGCTCGGACCGCCCGCGGACGCCCCGAAGAGGGGTTCCACGGGGACCGGAAACCCTGTGTTTGCAGCGCTCGCCGAGCTCAGAAGGATCCGGGCGGGGAGCCTGCTTTTCCGAGGAAAGAGACCCGAATGACCCGGGCACGTTCCTGGTGGGAGAGATCTTCCGCCTGGCTGTAGAGCTCCGCGGCTCGCTCGAAAGCCTCTCCCGCCGCAGCCGGCCGTCGCAGGATGAGCAGCCGCTCCCCCTCGTTCTCCCAGAGTCTTCCCTCCCGAAAGGGCTCACTGGCAAGGTCCGCCGCATCCAGTCGCTCCGCCGCAATACGGGAGAGCGCGGCTCGCAGCCGCCAGACCTGCGCGACGCGGCCCTCCTGCCTCAGAGCTCTCCAGGCGGAGCGCCGCGGACTAGTCGCAGGCTGCCGGGCCGACCCGTCGAGGACCGCGGGGATCGAATCAGACGCAATCGCTTCGGGAGCCACAGGTTGCGCCGGCGCGGACGGTAGGGTGTCGGTAGGTTCCGAGACGACGATTCTCCGGAGAACGGGGTGCACCGCGCGCGCCGGTTCCCGTTTTCGGACGGCGAGGTCGACGGCGGCGAGAAGAAGAACCGCGGCGACGCTTCCGGCGATCCGCAGCGCCCAGGTGCTGCGCGTCGCGCCGGGCTCGAAGCTTCGGGGTCCGGGACGATCCGGAAACCGCATCAAGCGCGCCGCGACCGTCTCCCGGATCGGCCGGTCGCCGTTTTCCGGCTTCAAGAGCTCGTCGAGGTCGAGCGCGAGGTCAGCGTTCGAGCGTTCGTACGGGCAGTCCTCGAGCAGTTTCTGCAGGCGCAGCCGGACCGCGCGGACAGAACGAGGCCGCGCCGCCGGTTCCGCGAGAAGAGTCTTGAGCAGCCGGGCGACGTCTTCGGAAAACACATCGTCGGGCTGATACACGGGAGGGCCTTCCACCGTCGCCGGTTGCGCGCAGAGGAGTTCGGCGAGCAGGACCCCGAGTGAATAGATGTCCGACTGCTCTCCGACGGCGCCGTTGGTCCGGACTTCCGGCGCCACGTAGGGGCCGACGAGACTCGTCAATCGCGGTTGTGCGAGAGAAGGCAGGACCACGGTAGCCAGGCCGAAGCCTCGCACCCAGACCTCGGCATTGCGCGAGATCGTCACGAATCCAGGCCAGAGGAGACCGTGATGGCCCGGCTCTCCCTCGGCGGCGCTGGAGCGCACGTGTTCGAGTGCCGCGGCCGCCCCGGCCGCAATCCGCAACGCGCCGTCGATCGGGATCGGCGACCCGCGGAGATAGGCGGATTCAAGCACGGCATCGAGCGTCCAGCCGTTCGTCTCATGCCACGCCAGATAGGGTTTTCCGTCGGCCATCGCGAGCGTCTCCCGCCGACCGGGGGGATGAACCGAGCGCTTGCGAGCCACGGGCTCCATCCGGGAGATCGCGCGGCAGATCGCGGCCCGGGGCAGCTCCGGAGATTCGAGCACGCGCAGACGGGCAAACCGTCCCTCGCGCACGTGGATGGCGCGGTACACCGTTCCCAGGGCGTCGTCCGACAGCCGTGCGACGAGCACGTATTCGCCCAGACGGGGTTTGGATTCGCGGCGGGTCACGCCTGCAAGCCCACTCGGGGGAGGGGCGTTCGGCGCCGCGAAACGTTCGGATGTGAGTCGGCCATCATCAATTTGAAATCAGCCGGATTCTATCAGCGCTTGCTCTCCTCGCGGCGGACAAACCCGGCAGGCCCCGCGTCGCGTGAGAGAATCGACGGTCGCTTCTCCAAACAATGGAAGACATCGCCCGCGAACCGTGCCCCTGGTGCCGGGAGCCGGCAGCCGTGGATGCTCGCGTTTGTCCGCACTGTCGCCGTGGCCTGACAGTTGACCTTCTGGCGGCGCCCATACCCGATCCCCGGATCCGTTATCTGGCCGCGCGGGATCTCGGGCGCCTGGGAGAGCCCTTCTCTCCTTTGACGCGCCTGCAGGGTCTTTTGTCCTCCGGCGAAACACCTCTGGCTTCGGGGGTCACCCGTCGAGTGGCTGCGGCAGCGCTCGGAATTCTGCAGAGCCATGGCTCGCGAGGGCGGACGGTCTGGCGAGAAGAGATCGACCCGGAGATCCGCGCGCCTCAGTACGAGACCCTGATTCGCCCGGAGCGCCAGCTCCATCGGATGATCCTGATCGTGCCGGCAGCTCTGACTCTGGGCCTGCTTCTCTGGTTTTTCCGTTCCTCTCACCGAGATACTCCAGCTGCCCCGAGAGCGGGATCGGCGGCTCCCGCGATTTCCTCTCACGAAGCCGGGGAAAAGACGGTGGCGCCAACTCCCTCGGTGCGCGATCGGGTGGCCAAAGCCCTGGACTCGACGGCGAGTGTCGTCTGTGCGGCCTCGGCCGGATCCGGCTTCTTCGCGGCGCCGGATCTTCTCGTGACCAACGAACACGTGCTCTGTCGCGACGGAGCTGCGCCGGAAGTGGTCCTTCGCGACGGCCGGAGACTGAGGGGCCAGACGATCTGGCGCGACGACTGGTTGGATCTCGCTCTGCTGCGTGTGCCCGGCGCCGCGGCGAGGCCTCTGGCGCTCGGGGACGCCACCCGCGTGGCGCCGGGCGACACGGTCCTGATGATCGGCAATCCCGTCGGCATGAGTTTCACGGTGACGCGGACGATCGTCAGCCACGGCGCGCGGGAGGTCTTCGGTTTGGCCTACGTCCAGTTCGACGGCAACGTCAATCCCGGCAACAGCGGTGGGCCCTTGCTCGACGAGCAGGGTCGGGCCGTCGGCATCGTCTCGATGATGGTCCGAAATGCGCGGGGTCTGGGCCTGGCGCTTCCGATCAACTATCTCTACGAGAGAAGCCCGGCCGAGCTTCCCCTGCCGATTCCGCCTCCGGACTTCTCGACCTGGCGCGCGATCGTCCAGACCGTCAAGCGCGAGGAAGAACGCGAGATCGAATCCACACGTTCGGCTTTTCACAGGCCGGGCTTGAGCAACGCCGCGCTCTCGCCGGATGGCCGAATCTACGCCCTCGTGATCATGCGCGGTATGCCTGCGGGCGCGACGCCTCTCTCTTTTACCCTGATCGTCGACGGCCGCGCGGTGTGTCAGCCCTCCGGCATGGTCGAGAGCTGGGATCTGCTCGCGCGCCGCCGCGAGGAGCCCGGCGCCGACCCGCGCTATGCGCGTTGGCTCGAGAAGGCGGGGCTTGGCAACATCTCTGTCGGCTCCGCCTTCCTGCACCTGGACGGCTGCCCGGATCCGGGCGCGCTCGCCAACGCCGAGCTTCTGCTGCGCGACGCGGATCCGGTCTACAACCGAACGATGGTCCGCCCTATGAGAGAGACGCGCTAGATTCTCTCTATTGCAACATCCGGCGGAACTGTTTGCTGTCTTTGGAGGTCTCGAACAGAAGCTCTCCCGTCTCCGCTGACACGACCGACAGCCGCGGACCCGGGCCAGGCGTCTCGTCCCAGGCGAGAATCGACAGGCCCAGCCTCCGGCTGTCGCTGGAGAAGCCGGTCACCGTCGAGACGACATGCGCGAGGGCCCGATCTCGCAGCGGGCGTCCGGTCGAGAGAAATGCGATCTCGCGCGCCGGTTCCTCTTTTTCGAGCGATGTCATCACGGGAAGCAGAGCAGACGGGCCCGAGAGCTCCACCCAGGCGGCGGAGCGGCCGTCGGGCGAAACCCGAAGAGATCCGGGCACCGGAAGAATGGGAACGGCGGCGCGCAGAAGAAACGGGGTCGTGCGTTGCTTGTCGGAAGTCTGGACGAGCAACTTCAACTTTCCGATCTCTCCGTCGATCCGGACGGCGATCTGCCTTCCGGCGACGGTCAGGCGGCTCTCCTGAGGAAAAGAGCGCGTGCCGTCTCCGCGCATGGCCTTGAGGATCTCGACCCGCGCCGCGAGCTTCGCGCCGTCCCGCGAATCCGGAACCAGGGCCGCGACGCGGCCGGAGGCCGCAAGAGCGCGTTCGGCAACCTTCGAGAGATCGTCGAGCCTGCCCGCCGCGACGAGATAGCGCCCGAGCGGCAGCGCCGAGCCGCCGAGGCGGTCCGCGGAAGCTCGCAGAACCGATGCTGTTTGAGCCGTCTCGGTCAGCTCGAGCCAGCCCGCGGTCTCCTGCCAGAGCGTCGTCAGGGTATCGGAGGGCACCGGGAAGCGAGACCGGAGAAGACCCGCGAGCGCGCGCTCGCGCAGGGGAGCCACCACTTTCGGGTCCTGCTTGGCGGTCAGATCGAGCACGCGCTGATACGCATCGCCCGTATAGAGGAAACGCGGCTTGCCGTCCGCGGCCTTCCCGCGCTCGACGACGGCCACCCCCGCGGGGAAAGGACCTCCTTCGGCCGCGAGAGCGGTGGCGGCCTCGGCGAGCGCGAGCTCGGCTCGAGCATCGGGGCTTGCCGCCTGGCGAAGCCGCTCGACGCCTCGCGCGAGCAACGCCGTGCCGAGCATTCGCAGAGAAGGACTGCGCGCGAGGGTGCGACCGACGGTCAACATCTCCCCGGTTCCCGCGGGGCCGGGATCGAACACGGCTGTGGTCTCCGAGGCGAGATAGCCGGTTCGCATTCCCCCGGCTGCGACCGCCGGGGAATCGGGCGGAACCTCGACATGAAGATAGGAGTCTGCCCCTTCGAGGAGCGTCAGACGTGTCGCGTAGGGTAGCCTTGCGACGACCTTGCCCGCCGGAGCCGCGGTCTCCCGCAGCAGAGCCGCTCGAGAAGTCACGAAGACGTCGGCGCCTCGCTTTTCCTCCTCCAGAGGCTCCGCCGGCGAGGCGGCCTGGCAGAGGCCGGCGGTCAGGAGCAGGATCAGCCAGAACAGCAAATCGGCGAACAGGAGCCTCGGGCG
>JBKPDV010000055.1:0-17417 GCA_046728075.1 Acidobacteriota bacterium
AGGCGCTCCGCCTCCCGTCCCGCATGATCCGCACGCGTCGAATCGCCCTTCTCTTCCTCGTGTCCGATCTCGCGGCCACATTCGCGGCGCTCTGGGCGGCCTACGTCTTGCGGTTCCGGGCCGAGATCGTTCCGGCCACAAAGGGAATCCCGGACGCCGCGCTCTACTACCGCCTCTTCCCCCTGATCGCGGTTCTCTGGCCGGTCGTCTTCTATTTCTACGGTCTCTATCAGGTGCGCCGGAACCGCTCGCGCGTGGAAGAAGGACTCGCCGTCCTGGTCGCCACCGGCCTCGCGACGTTGCTGCTCACCGCTCTGGCCACTCTCTACCGAGGCTTTTCCTATTCGCGGCTGGTGCTGGCCCTCTTTTTCCTGGCCGACGTTCTGTTCGTCTTCGCGGGCCGAACCGCCATTCGCCGGTATCTGGAGGAGGCCTGGCGCCACGGTTTCGGCGTCCGGCAGGTCCTCGTGGTGGGGGCGGGGCGCCTGGGACGGGCTGTCGTGGACAAGCTCGTGGAGCATCCCGAGGCGGGACTCCGGGTCGTGGGGATGGTCGATGACGACGCGGGCAAGCTTCAGACTTCCTATCGCGGGGCGCCGGTGCTGGGCTCGACCGCGCAGGCCGCGAGCCTCTCGGAAGAATACCGGGTCGACACGGTCTTTCTCGCGCTGCCGCTCGAGGCCCATCGCACCATGCTCGCCGTCTTGCAGGATGTCGCGCGGACGGTGCCGGACGTTCGAGTCGTGCCGGACCTGCTCCAGTACATCACCTTCCGCGCGGGAGTCGAGGACTTCGACGGCCTGCCGGTCGTGCACCTCACCTCCGTGCCGCTCTCGGGATGGATGAGCCTGGTCAAGCGGAGTCTCGACATCGGGATCTCGGCGGTCTCGCTGCTCCTGCTCTCCCCCCTGTTCGCCGCGATCGCCATCGCGATCCGGCTCGAGGACCGCGGCGCCGTCTTCTACCGCCAGTGGCGCATGGGGCTCGACGGCCGCCCATTTCACATCCTGAAGTTTCGGTCGATGGTCCTCGGCGCCGAGGACGAGTCGGGGCCGACGTGGGCTTCCCCGGACGACCCGCGGCGCACGCGTCGAGGCCGGTTCCTTCGGCGTTGGAGCCTGGACGAGCTGCCGCAGCTGATCAATGTCCTCCGCGGGGACATGTCGCTGGTCGGGCCGCGCCCGGAGCGGCCGGAGTTCGTGCGGGAGTTCAAAGAGAAGTTTCCGCAATACATGCTCCGGCATCGCGTTCGGGCGGGTATGACCGGCTGGGCGCAGGTCCACGGCTGGCGCGGCAACACCAGCGTCACCAAGCGCATCGAATACGACCTCTACTACATCGAAAACTGGTCGCTCTCGCTGGATATCAAGATTCTCTGGATGACGCTGCGGCACGGACTGAAGCACCGGAATGCGTATTAGCTATTGAACTTGATCACCGCCGCCCAGAATGGCGATGCGAAGGAGCTCGAGAGGCTTCTCGACGCCGGCGCCGATCCCAACCAACGAAACGAGCGCGGGGAGACGGCCCTGATGTGGGCTGCTCTCTCTGGCAACCGCAAGATGGTGCGGCGGCTGCTCGAATCCGAGTGCGACCCGAACGCCCGCACACGAAGTCGTTGGGCACTGTCGACGGGAAGCGCGGGAGCTACGGCTCTCTCGCTGGCGGCTCGGCAGGGGCACGTGGATGCGCTGCGCGAGCTTCTCGGGCGTGGCGCCAACGTCAATGCCCGAGACGGCGTGGGAATGACTCCGTTGATGCTCGCCGCGGACCGCGGCCATGCCGAGGCGGTTCGCCGCCTGCTCGCGGCCGGCGCGCATGTCAACGCGGCCACTCGAGTCGGCGCGACCGCGCTTCACTTCGCCGCGCGCAACGGGAGCTCGGAGGTGGTGATCGCGCTGCTGAAGGCGGGAGCCGACATCACCGCGGGGGAAGCGGGAGGCTTCGACGCTCTGAAATTCGCGCTGTGCTTCGGACACGATGACATCGCGACGATCTTGAGGGAGGCAGGAGCGGAGTGAGTCTAAGGTCTAATGTCTAAAGTCTAAGGTTCTAATCCGTGCCCACCGTTAGACCTTAGACCTTAGACCTTAGACCTCTTCTGATCAGGCCAACTTCTTCAGTCGCCGCACCCGTCCCTTGAGCTCGAGGACGGTCTTGTCGTCCGGCTGATGTCCCCCGAAGGCGTCCGCGCAGTAGATTCGCACCACGGCCTCGGCGTCTTCCCGCCCCTCCGGCGCGGTCTCCGCCACCAGGCGCGCGACGTCCGCCGGAGCAATCGCAGGCGAGAGAAAGCCGAGCCGGCGGCCGAGGACCCTCCTCAGCGCCAGGTACGCCCGGGTCGCCTCGGAGACTCTGGGACGACGGCGCCAGCGACCGGTCAGCAACAGGATCGCCGCGACGAGAGCCATCGCCGCGACGGCCCAGCCACTGGGCGCACCCGGGCTGTCCCGGAGTACGCGCTTCCAGGAGGAGGCCGCGGACGCTGCGGTCTCCAGAGCCCGGCGCGCCGTCTCCGCGGCCATTGCCTGGTCGAGTGAGTCAAAACCCAAAATCCGGCGGTCGTAGAAGAACTCCATCTCCCGCCCCAGGCTCGTCAGGCGGGTCAGCCAGGACACCCGGCTGGTGGCGGGAGGCACGCCCGCGGCGGGAGTCGGATCGAGGACGGCGAAGCCGGTTCCGTCCAGGTCCGCCTCGACCCATGCGTGGAGATTGCTTCCGCGGACGACGAACGAACGGGAGAAGAATCCGACCTCTCCCCCGTAGGAACCCGTCACGAGCCGCGCCGGAATGCCCCGCGCCGTGAGCATCAGAACCGTGGCGGAGGCGAAGTACTCGCAGTGCCCGGTCTTGGATCGCAACAGGAAATGGATCACGGGGTCCCCGTCGGTGTGGGGCGGGTCGAGCGTGTAAAGGAAATGCTCCCCGAAATCCTGCTCGATCCGGCGGTAGATTTCTTTCGGGTCGTTGGTATCGCCGGTGAGCTTCATCGCGTAGGCTCGAACCTCCGGCGGGACCTGGTGCGCATCCATCGCGCTCGAACCGGGGCCGCGCGGTTCGAGCGCACGGACACTGGCCGTGTACCGGATCGATCGCCGCGCCCCACCCACCTGCGTGACACCATCGGAGTAACCGATCGGAAACCCGCGCTCCAGACGCAGGCTGGAAGATCCGTAGGGAAGAAACAGAAACCCGTTGATGACGAGATTCAAGTCGATCGACACGGTCCCGACGACTCCCGATCGCGAGCGCGTCCCCCCCGGTTTCCCTCGCTCCGCAGGAGCGGCCCGCCGGTTGAACTCGTCTCGCCTCTGGAACATGCGCGTCCAGACGCCGGAGCGATACTCGGTAAAGACCGCCTCTCTCAGCCGCAGAACTCGCGGCAGGAGCGCACCCGGGTCCGTCTCCATCGAGAGAATGACCCGCTCGTTTCGCTTCGCGGCTCCGAAGTTCTCCAGATCCACACGGTCGGCCGACAGCGCGCTCGAGAGCGACTCGTCCAGTCGAACGGGGGCAACGGCGAAGGGACTGCGCAAGCGAGGCAGGGAATAGAACAGAGGAACGGTCAGGGCGCCCGCCACGACGAGCGAAGCGGCCGCGAGCCCTCCGGTGGGAACCGACCGAAGGACCCGTTCCGGCGGGGCGTCCTCGAAGTCCGCCAGGACAGCGAGCCGGCAGAGCGCTCGGAATCCCACCAGAGCTATTGCCGCAAAATAGAGAAGCGAGGAGAAATGTGTCGAGGAGGAGGCCGAAGCGAGGGTGAGAAGGAACAGGACGAGCAGCGCGGTCCGAGCTTCCCCGGCGCGCTTGAGCGAGGCGAGCTTGGCCACCGCCGTAAAGAGCAGAAGGTGCGACACGGAGCGCAGCAATCCGTGCCGCAACTGCATGATCTCAAAGGCGAGAAAGGCGAAGTAAGAGAGGCCGATGACGTTCAAGAGACTGTCGGAGAGCCGCACCGGGGATCCCGACCGCGCGCGCCACCACAGGAACAGCACGGCGGCTTCGTAGAACCCGAGCGCGGAGGCGGAGGTTCCCTCCGTCCAGAAGAGCGGAAGAGGAGCCACCAGCGCGGGCAGCGACAGGACCAGGACATACGCCGCGCGAAGACCCGCAGGCAGCTCGCCGGACCGGCCGGCTCTCCAGGCGGTCACGACACGAGCCTTCGCAGGTCGCCGCGGCGCAAAGGCGGGAACGGCGGCGCCCCCTCCCTCGCCACGGGATCGAGCCGCGCCAGGGCATCGAGGATTCGCGCTCGCTGGCCGCGGCCCGTCGACGCGGAGACCTTTACCCCCCGCGCCTGAAACCCCGCCTCGCCGCCCCGCGACAGCAGCAGGACCGCCTGCGCGGCGCACCGGGAGATGGCTTGCTCAAAAGCCGACAGCTGGGCGGGATCGTTGGGATCCGCCAGGGCATTGTCGATCGCGAAAATCACCACCCGATCGCGTTCGGCGTCCCGCTCCCGCACGATCCACCGGTTCATTCGCGCCGACTGCTTCCAGTGAAGATCTCGAGGATCGTCCCCGGGAACGAAGTCACGCAGCGTCCGGATCTCGGAGCCTCCGCCGCGCCGCCGCGGATGAGGGCGCCCGCCGCGGGAATCCTCGGGAGGGATCTCGCCAACGGCGGAGGGCTCCGGCATCGGGTAGACCAGGATCTCTCCGGCGACCTTGGCGCGGCGGTACTTGCGAAAGAGGCCGAGGGGAAAGCGCGAGAGCAGCCCGGCATCCGGACGCTGCACCACGCCCCGGCGGGGATAGACGCCTTCCACGACGAGCTCGCGCCGCTCCCCCGGCTTCAGCGGATCGATCCACATCGGACCCGGAAGTCCCTCGTGGAGGAAGAAGAGAGCCTGCGCGGAAGTCTTCAGGCGGTTTTCGAACGTCAACCTCAGAAGGGCCGGGCGCGCGGCGACGACCTCCCCGATCGGCTCGATCGTGCAGGCCACGCCGCGCACGTTTCGACGGGAGAGAACTCCCGACACAATCATCGCCGCTAGCATGCCGGCAAGGACGAGGTAGAGACCATTGTTCCCGGTATTCGTCGCGCCGATCGCGACCACCAGGCACATCAGCACATAGCCCAGCCCGAAGTTGGTGATTCGGATTTCCCAGTCGGGAATGAGGGGACTCATGGAAGAGTCAGGTCTAAGGTCTAAAGTCTAAGGTCTAAGGTTTGAGGGCCTAGTTCCACAGGAACTTTAGACTTTAGACCTTCAACCTTAGACCTCATACGGGCACCGGCACCTGCCCCACGATCTTCCTGATGAGCTCTCTCTCCCGGCCGCCGGCGCCGAAGCCGTCCGACGCGATCGAGAGGATGCGGTGCGCGAGGACCGGCTCGGCGACAGCCTGCACGTCGTCAGGGGTCGAGTAGTCGCGGTCGTGCAGAAGGGCATAGGCCTGCGACGCGCGGTAAAAGCACTGCGCTCCGCGGGTGGAGACAGGAAGCCTCAGGTCTCCCGCGCGACGAGTGGCCTGCACGATGGAGTGGATGTAGGAGAGGAGGTGATCCGAGACTTTCACTTTCTCGACCGCATCCTGGAGCTCGAGGACCTGCTCGGGCCCGAGCACCGCCGGGACCGCCGAGAGCGCCTTCTCGGCCCCGCCACGCCGAAGCAGCATCTTCTCTTCTTCCTCGTCGGGGTACCCCAGCGCGAGCCGCAGGAAGAAACGATCCATCTGCGACTCGGGCAGCGGATAGGTGCCGAGGTACTCGACCGGATTCTGGGTGGCGACGACCATGAACGGCTGCGGCAGCTCGCGCCTCTCTGATTCGATGGTGACCGCGCCTTCGTTCATCGCCTCGAGCAGAGCCGATTGGGTCTTGGGCGTCGCGCGGTTGATTTCGTCCGCCAGAACGATGTTGGCGAAGATCGGCCCCGCGTGAAACACGAAACGGTCGGACGGGGAATGAAAGACCGAGATGCCGATCACGTCGGCGGGAAGCGTGTCGCTGGTGAACTGAATCCGCCGGAAATCGAGCGAAAGGCTGCGGCCGAGCGCCCGCGCCAGGGTCGTCTTCCCAACGCCCGGAACGTCCTCGATCAGGATGTGGCCGCGGGAAAGCAACGCGGTCAACGTCAGCTCGACCGCCCTCTGGTCCCCCCTGTAGATCAGCCCGATGTTTTGACGGAGGCGGTCGAGATTGGAGGCCGTGGAGGAGTCCATCAAGACATTATGAGACCTGAGTCAAAGACCCGGGTCGGGAGGGCCGGGAGGAGGTCCGTCTCAGGTCGATCGGGTCTTGCGCACCGGCTTCGAGGCTCGCGCATGCGGTTTCACGTCTGCCTTCTTCGCGCGCATTCGGTCGACCGCGCCCTTCAGCTCGGCCTCCCGGTCGAAGGGCAGGACGAGCAGTCCCTCCTCCGCGAGCACGATGGCGGTGTCTCGCACGCCGGGCGCCAGGACGGGCGTCGCGGACACGATCAGATTCTGACGGTCGTCCGAAGGCCCGCGCAGGTCCCGAACCGACCTCCAGGTGCCGACGTCGCTCCATCCCGCCCGGAGCCGAACCGCGCGCACGCGAGCCGCCTTCTCCATGACCGCGTAATCAATGGAAATGGTCGGAAGGCTCTCGTACGCCTGCTGGGCGCCTCCGGAGTCGCCGGCCGCGAGAGCGCGGCGATAGCCTTCCACGCCCGCGAGAAGCTCTCCGGCGACCCGCCGCGCTTCCGCGAGAAAGCGCGAGGGGCGGAAGACGAAGATTCCGGCATTCCAGAAGAAACCCGCCTGCAGATGCTCCTCCGCCTGCGCCGCGCTCGGTTTCTCGATGAATCGGACGACCTCAATGCCGTCTTCCGCCGTGTCTTCTCGAACCTCGATGTACCCGTAATCGGTCTCCGGCCGTGTCGGCGGGACGGCGAACACGACGACGGAGGCGGAATCCGCCGCCTTCTCGCCGGCGGCGAGCGCCCGGCGAAACGCGTCGGCATCGGCGACGGTCTGATCCGAAGGGATCGCGGCGGTGATCGGATCGCCCTCCTGCTCGAACGCCAGAGCGGCCGACAGGAGCGCGGGCCCCGAGTTGCGCCGCGCCGGCTCGGCCAGGATCTGGCGGGGCTTGAGCGCGGGCAGCTGTTCGCGCACCAGCCTCGCGTGATTCCGGGAGGTCGCGACGAAAACCTCTTCTGAAATCGGGAGCGCGCGCTCGTACGTCTCCGCCAGGAGGCTTTTGTCACTGAGGAGCGGGAGAAACTGCTTTGGCCGTTCCTCCGTCGAGAGCGGCCAGAGACGCGTGCCGGCGCCCCCGGCCATCAAGAGGATTCTCATGGTTCTGTCCCCTCTCCCTCCGGGAGAGGGAGCAGATCCGCCGCGAGTCTCACTTCCATTCGATCCCCAGCATCTCCACCTCCGGCACAAGAGTAATTCCGAACTTGTCGCGTACCGAATCGCGCATCCGGCGCATAAGCGCGAGCACATCCTTTGAGGTCGCGCCTGCTGTGTTGACGATGACGTTGGCATGTCGGGGCGAGATCTCGGCCCCTCCTTCGCGCGCGCCCTTGAGGCCGCACGCCTCGATGAGGCGCCCTGCATAGTCTCCGGGCGGATTCTTGAAGACGCTTCCGGCGTTCGGCTCGGAGGGGAGCGCACCGCGGCGTTTCTCGGCGACGGAGCGCGTCTTCTCCTCGATCGCCTCGCGGGAAGCCGGCGTCAATCGCAACGTCGCTCGCGTCACGATTTCCTCAGTCTCGATGAGAGCCGTCCACCGATATTTGTGCGAGATCTCACCGGCCGCCGCCTCGCGCCGCATGCCGGAACGCGTGATCAACCGCACGCTCTCGAGCACGTCGAAGATTTCCCCTCCGTAGGCGCCGGCGTTGATCCGCACGGCCCCCCCGATCGAAGAGGGAATCCCGGATATCGGCTCGAGCCCGGAGAGCCCCGCTCGCGCCGCGGCGGCGCAGACGCCGCCGAGCACGGCTCCGCCTCCGGCGGTCACGGTCGGGCCCTCCACCGCGACTCGAAGGAAGTCTCCGTCGAGCCGCACGACGTAGCCCGGGAACCCTTCGTCGGCCACGAGAATGTTCGATCCCATGCCGAGCAGGGCCACCGGCTCGCCCGAGGCCGCCGCCGCCTCGAGGAGCTTGCCCAGAGCCGCTTCCGTCTTCACGCGGCAGAACCATCGGGCCTTTCCGCCGATCCGCCACGTCGTGTGCGAGGCGAGCGGCTCGTCGGGAAGCAGGGTCCCGTCCTGCTCGTCGAAAGCTAATGCCATGGCGCTCCCGCCAGCAGAGTCGAGGCGACGACGGTTCCCCCGGCCGCGAGCAGTCCCGCAAGCACGTCATCGATCACGATTCCCAGGCCGTCCGGCAGCTCCTGCAGCCGGTGGATGGGGCCGGGCTTCCAGATGTCGAAGAGCCGGAAGAGGAGAAAAGAGACGATCCAGGCGGCGACTCTCGCGGCCTCGGTCTCGAACCGAAAGAGAGGCACCGGGCAGGAAGCGAGGAACTGACCGGCGAACTCGTCGATGACGACGCAGCCCGGGTCTTTGACGGACATCGCGCGGGCGACGCGCGTCGCCGCCGGCACTCCGACCGCCGCGATCGCGAGACCGGACACCAAAAGTCCGACCCCCGCGGCCAGACTCGGCCCATGCGAGGGATGAAACAGGCTCGCGAGCAGCCACGCGAGCAGGAGCGCCACGGCGGAGCCGGAGGTGCCGGGCGCAACCGGCGAGAGACCGGAGCCGAAGCCGCAGGCGAGGATCGCCGCGAAGGGATGGAGACGGAAGGCGCGCCCCACGCCGGATGTTGACAGGGAATCGTGATCCAGATTAGGCTCGCGCGTCCTCATCGGCCTCCCGTCGCCGAGTCTATAATCGCGCCAACGCGCGGAAACTTCGACCCTTCACAAAGAAAGGTGAGGACATGTCCAGCGTCAAATCGACCGAAAAGTGGCGCGCCGTAGAGACGGCGCTCACGCAAATCGAACGTCAGTTCGGCAAGGGTTCCATCATGCGGCTGGGGGATCAGCCGGAGACCGTTATCGCCGTGATTCCCACCGGCTCGCTCGCCGTGGATGCGGCACTGGGAGTGGGAGGCATCCCGCGAGGGCGCGTCGTGGAGATTTTCGGCCCGGAGTCTTCGGGCAAGACGACGCTTTCGCTGCAGATCATCGCGCAGGCGCAAAAGTCGGGAGGGCTCGCGGCCTTCATCGACGCCGAGCACGCATTGGACGCCGACTACGCCAAGAAGCTCGGAGTGGACACGGAGAACCTCCTCGTCTCGCAGCCGGACAACGGCGAGCAGGCGCTCGAGATCACCGAGATGCTGATCCGATCCGGCGCGATCGACGTGGTCGTCATCGACTCCGTCGCCGCCCTCGTGCCAAAGGCCGAGATCGAGGGAGAGATGGGCGAAGCCCAGATGGGGCTGCAGGCGCGACTGATGTCGCAGGCGCTTCGCAAGCTGACGGGCATCGTCTCCAAGTCGAAAACGAGCCTGATCTTCATCAACCAGATCCGCGAGAAGATCGGCGTGATGTTCGGTAACCCGGAGACGACCACCGGCGGCCGTGCGCTGAAGTTCTATGCCTCCATCCGCATCGACATTCGCCGGATCGCCTCCTTGAAGGACGGCGAGGCGGTCGTGGGCTCGCGCACAAAGGTCAAGGTCGTCAAGAACAAAGTCGCGGCTCCCTTCAAGCAGGCGGAGTTCGACATCAACTATGGCGAGGGGATCTCCCACGAGGGAGAGCTTCTCGACATGGGTCAGGAAGCCAAGCTCATCGAGAAGTCGGGCTCCTGGCTCTCCTACGGAGATCTGCGCATCGGGCAGGGCCGCGAGAACGCCAAGCAGTTCCTGAAGGAGAATCCGGAGCTCTCGAGCGAGATCGAAACGAAACTGCGCCGCCACCTGGCGCTTCTCCCTCCGGAGCCGGCTGACAAGACGCTGCCCGCCGATGAGACTGCCCGCGACAAAGAGCGGGAGAAAGTGAAGCGCTAGCGCGAACGCGAGGCGCAATCTTCTGAAGGCTCGTCCTCGCGACTGCGGTCATCTCGAGCAGCGAAGCGACGAAGGATCTGCTCCGTGGGCACCCGAAAACGAGAGTAGATCCCTCGCTCCGCTCGGGATGACAAAGTTTCCGATCGGTATTCATTTTAGGGAACGTTCTCTGAAATACTCGCGTTCCCGATGAGGATGATTGGCAGATGGAGCGCCCGCTTTCTCGCGGGCGCTTTTCTTTTGTGCACGGGCCGCCTCGCCGCCGGGCCGATTCGCGTCGCGGCCGAGCGGCCGGACGCGCGCTGCCCCGGCCAGGTTCTCGGGATCGTCCGCGCCGGCGAAGGAGCCGCGCTGCCTTCCGACGCGGCGCGCTGCGTCGCGATACTGACGGTCTCCGACCTCTCCGATGCGGCCCTCGAAGCCGCCGCCGCCCGGGCGGCGAAGATTCCGCGGGCCGAGGCGGCGATCGTGGAGATCACATCTGTCCCGGACCCGGCGAATCCCGAGTGGGCCGCGCGATTCAGCTACGCGGTCAAGAAGCTCTCCTCCGCGATCCGCGGCGCTTCTCCTGGCGCTCAGGTCGGCTATGACCTGACCTCCGGAATCACCGCCGGTCAGAGCGTTCTGCTTGCCGATCTCGAGCTCGCTCCCTATGTCGATGCCTTCGTCCGCAGACCGGATCGCGGTTCGATCCGCGAGGAGGACGTCGTCTCGGAATGGCTCGTCCTCCGTCGCGTCGGCTCCGGCAGCGCAGTCGGGGATTTGCTGCGTGGGTTGGCGTCGGTGCCTTCGAGCGGAGCGGCCGTGACATTGCTTGGGCTTCTCGCAAACCCGGGAAGCCCGCTCTCGGAGGGTGACTGGCGCTCCCTCGAGCGGCTGGGCGGGATCTGGTCGCCCGATGTCTCGCGGGACCCGACCGAGACGAAAGCCACGCGACCCGACGGAACCTCCTTCGCGGTGCTGCGGTTCTTCGACGCAAAGAAGTTCACACCGATCCTGCTCCTGGCCGATGACCCCGTGGGCGTTGTTTCGGTAGAGCTCTCGGGAGGGCCGTTTGCGAAGGCCTCGGTGGAAAACCTCGTCTCCGGGGCGCGCCGCGACTTCGATCTGCGCGGAGGCAACAAACTGTCGCTCGATCTCTCGAAGGGCCCCCTGGCCGTGGTCCTCACGCCGGCGTCCCGCCCCGGCGGCGAGGCGAAGACGAGCGTCGAAGTCGGAGCGACGCGCGGCCTGACGGCCGAGGAGATCGTCGCGCTCGAGCGCGCCTGGGACGCCGGCCAGCGCGAAAGAGTTCAGTCTTTCATCTCCGACATGAAAGCCTCCCTGCGGTTTCGCATCGGGGAGGTCAACGAGACTTTCGATCTCACCATCTTCGGCCCCTTTTTCTACCGCCGGGGAGAAGCGGCCGACTGGGAGTGGGACGAGTTCTTCTTAAACGGCGTGAAGTGGAAGAGCAAGACGCTTCCGAAGCTGCCGATCCTGCAGCCGGAAAAAGTCACCACGCTCCCGCTCGACATCCGGCTCTCCGAGGACTACGACTACCACTTGAAGGGCGAGACGGCGGTCGCGGGCCGGCGCGCGTACGAGATTACCTTCACGCCTCGGAGCACCGTCGGCGAAAAACCGATCTACCGAGGGACAGTCTGGATCGACAAGGAGAGCTTCGGTCTTCTGAGGCGCGATTCTGTGCAGCTGAACCTGAAGGGAGAGACCCTGTCCAACGTCCAGACCGAGCTCTATCGGGCCCTTCCGGATCATCCCGAAGTGTTTCTCCCCCTCGAGATCAAGGGAGAGCAGGTCTTCTCGACGGCGGGGCGTACGACCGCGATCGAGCGGGACGTCGTCATGACGGCGGTGCGCGTGAACCCTCCCGACTTCGAGCAGAAACGAGCCGCCGCCTACCACTCGCCGGCTCAGATGATCCGGGATACCGACAAGGGCATGCGCTATCTCGTGCCCGACCCGGCGCGCCCGGGCGAGCGGATCGTGGAAGAGAAGATCTCCAAGAAGAGCACGTTCGGCATACTGGGCGGCTTCTACGACGAATCGCTCTCCTATCCGATCCCTCTGCTGGGAGTCCAGCACTTCAACTTCGATCTCTGGGGCAAGGGAAAGCAGCTCTCCGTGTTCTTCGGCGGAGCGCTGCTGACGGCCAATTACACCGATCCTTCCCTGTCCGGGAGCCGGTTCGACCTCGGCGCGGACCTCTTTGGTACCGCGTTCGCCTTCGGGGATACCGCCTATCGCAACGGCAAAGAGGTTTCCAGCGAGAAGGTCAAACACCTGCCGGCCGTCTTTCAGGTCAACGTGGGACATCCGCTGGGGCCTTATCTCAAGGCGTCCGTCGGTCTCTTCACCAAGTGGGACAACTACCAGCGCGACAAAGACACGGGACCCGCTTTCGTCGTGCCGGTCGACACGTTCACCGACGGCGCCGAGCTAAAGCTCGTCGGCAATATCAAGGGATTCAGCGCGACGGTGACCGGCGGCTACTTCCGCCGCAGGAAATGGGAACCGTGGGGAGATCCCGCGACCTCCGAGTACGATCCCAAGCAAAAGGACTATTGGAAGTACTCGCTGTCGGTTTCCAAGGACCAGTATTTCTCCGGCTTCCGCAAGCTCCACCTCGGCGTGGGCTATCTCGGCGGCGCGGATCTCGATCGCTTTTCCAAGTACGAATTTGGAAGTTTTTCAGGCAACCCGATCCGGGGATTCAAGAGCGGAAGCCTGAGAACCGAGAAGGCGATCGTCGCCAACGTCTCCTACGGACTCAACTTCGAGGACATCATTCGCTTCGAAGGCTTCTATGACCAGGCACTCCTTACGGACCGCCTCTCCGGCTTCAATGAAACCTACTTTTCCGGAGCGGGCCTGCTGGCATCCTTGAACGGTCCCTGGAAGAACTCGCTGCTCCGCGCCGAGGTCGGCGTGCCCGTGGTCAGCCACGGTGTCCATGGATTCGTGGTGAACATCATTTTGTTGAAGCTGTTTTGAGGATGGACGGTCGGTAGTCGGTAGTCGGTAGTCGGTAGGTTGCCATGAACGAACTTCACGTGGATGCGCGCGGACTGCTGTGCCCGATTCCTATTCTTCGACTGGCGAAAGCTTTCGCGCAGCAGCCCGTTGGAACAATCGCCGTTCTGACTGCCACTGATCCCGCTTCCGTCGAAGATGTCGAGGTCTTCTGCCGAGAACGCGTCTGCGACCTTCTCGAATCCGCAGTGGAGCGCGGCATCTACCGCTTCCGCGTGCAGAAGCGCTGACGCTGGGTCCTACCGACTACTGACTACCGACTACCGACTCCGTTATATTCCCTGCATGCCCGAGCCCATTCCCTTCCCCTCCCCGGTGACCCCGGTCCGACGCGCGCTCATTTCCGTCCATGACAAGTCGGGGGCGGCAGAGCTGGCGCGGGAGCTCGCCGGCCTCGGCGTGCAGATCGTTTCGACGGGCGGCACGGCGGCGCATTTGAAGGAAGCCGGAATCGCGGTCGGCCTGGTCGAAGAGTTGACGGGCTTTCCAGAGATTCTCGGGGGGCGGGTCAAGACTCTTCATCCAAAAGTCTTCGGTGGCGTCCTCGCCGATGCGACACGTCCCGATCACGCGCGCGATCTCACCGCTTCCGAGATCGAGCCATTCGATCTCGTGGTCATCAATCTTTATCCTTTCGAACGGACGGTCTCGCGTCGGGCCCAGCGCTCCGAGGTAATCGAGATGATCGACATCGGAGGCCCGGCTCTGATTCGCGCGGCGGCCAAGAATCAGTCGCGCGTCGCCGTCGCCGTCGACCCCGAGGACTACGCGGAGATCCTCGAGGAGATCCGGAGAACGGGGGGCACGAGCCCCGCGCTTCGGGAACGCCTCGCCGCCCGGGCATTTGCCCGCACCGCAGCCTACGACGCCGCGATCGCCCACTACCTCTCGGAAGGCCCGCGATCCGGAGGTGAGTTTCCCGAGAACCTGGTTCTCGCCTACGAGAGAGTCGGCTCGCTGCGGTACGGGGAGAACCCGCACCAGCGCGCGGCGCTCTACCGAGAGCCGGAGGCGCCCGCGGAAGCGGTCGTGCGCTTTCAGATGCTCCAGGGCAAGGAGCTCTCGTTCAACAACCTGCTGGACCTGGATTCCGCCGTCGCGCTCGCGCGCGATTTCGACGGTCCCGCTGCTGTCATCGTCAAGCACAACAATCCCTGCGGAGCGGCCGTGGGCGAGACGATCACCGAGGCGTTCGGCCGGGCATTCGCGTGCGATCCGCTCGCTGCTTTCGGCGGCATCATCGCGATTCGGGGAAGAGTGGACGGCGCGGTCGCCTCGCTCGTCCTCCAGCACTTCGCCGAGGTCGTCGCGGCGGATGACTTCACGCAGGAGGCCATCGACTACTTCGGCAAGAAGCCCAACATCCGCCTGCTGAAGCTCCCGATCTCGCGCCGGCCGGTCGAGGCGCTCGATTTCAAACGCATCGAGGGGGGACTCCTCGCTCAGGATTCCGACTCCGAGCCGGATCAGGTCGCGGCCTGGCGGGTCCTTTCGCAAAGAAAACCGACGGCGGTCGAGCGCGCGGCGTGCGAGCTCGCCTGGAAAGTCGTGCGCCGCGTCAAGTCCAACGCCATCGTGCTCGCCAACGCGCGACAGACCATCGGGATCGGCGCCGGGCAGATGAGCCGCGTCGACGCCTGCCGCCTGGCCGCGGCCAAGCCCGTCCTTCCCGTCGTGAACTGCGGGGCCGCGTCCGACGCGTTTTTCCCCTTCCGCGACGGCCTCGACGTGCTCGGCGAAGCCGGCGTGACCGCCGTCGTCGCGCCGGGCGGCTCGATCCGCGATCGCGAGATCGTCGCCGCCGCCGACGAGCGGCAGATGGCGTTCCTGCAGGCGCCGAGAAGGCATTTCCGGCACTGAGAGGGAATCGGATCATCGGGGGATCGGTTCATCGGTTCATGTACCCTGAGAAAAGCGATCTCGCGACGAAATCAACCGATGAACCGATGAACCGATGAACCGATTATTCCTCGCGGCCTTGCTCGCTCTCCCGAGCTCGCTCTCTTCCGAAGCGGAGTCGGCCATCTCCCGTCTCTCCCGGCACTACGCCGATGGCGCCGCGCATACCGCTTCCTTTACGCACCTCTACACGCCGGCCGGCTTCTCGACCAGCAAGCGAGAGACAGGGACGATCTGGATCCAGAAGCCGGAACGCCTGCGGTTCGACTACCTGGCGCCGGAGAAGAAGACCTTTACCTACGACGCCGGCGAGGGCCGACTCTACTCACCCGAGGACGGCCAATTGACGGTCCAGAAGCTGTCCTCGCAGGACCGAGCGCGGCTTCCGATCCTGTTCCTGGCGGATCCAACCGGGCTCCTGCGCGACTACGAGGTCACGGCGGAGCCGAGCGGCGAGGGCGCGACCACGCTCGTGCTCAAACCGCGGACCCCTCGGCCGGAACTCGCGTGGCTGCGCGTCAGGATCGATCGGGACGGGGCGGTGCCCGAGCTCTCCTACGAAGACTCGTCGGGCAATCACACGGATTTCCGCTTCGAGCAGTGGCGCAGCGTCAAGGCGCGTTCCACAAGCGACTATCGCGTGACGGGACCGCCGGGGACGAGGGTGCTGGAAAACTAGTCGGTAGTCGGTAGTCGGTAGTCCGTAGTCGGTAGTGGAGATCGGCTCTGGCCCCCTCCTACTGACTATCGACTACCGACTACCGACTTGCCGCTCGAAGCCCCGGCGGAAACTCGCGCCCAACTGTCGAATAGAATCCCCCCAATGGCCCAGGAATTCTCCTTCGACGCCGTCAGCAAGGTGGATCTGCAAGAGGTTTCCAACGCCGTCCAACAGGCGACCAAGGAGATCACGACACGGTTCGACTTCCGCGGCAGCGCGTCGAAGATCGAATGGAACGAGAAGGAGCTGACACTGACGCTCGTTTCCGACGATGCGCACAAGTTGAAGTCGGTCGTCGACATCCTGGAGGGCCGGCTCGTCAAGCGCGGCATCGCCATCAAGGCGCTCGACTTCGGCAAGGTCGAGGACGCCGCGGGGGCAACGGTGCGCCAGGAAGTCAAGGTTCAGCAGGGAATTCCGTCGGAGAAAGCCAAAGAGATCGTCAAGGCGATCAAGGAGCGGAAGTTCAAGGTCCAGGCCTCCATCCAGGCGGACCAGGTTCGGATCTCCGGGCGCAACAAGGACGACCTGCAAGCGGTCATGGCATTGCTGAGAGCGGGAGACTTCGGCGTGCCGCTCCAGTTCACGAACTATCGGTGACGCCGCCAATGACAGACGCCATGGCCTTTCCACCCCGCCTCTCGAATCCCCGCTTCGCTCGCGCCTACGAGTTGATCGCCGACAAACTGGCGCGCGTCGAGGAGGAATTGCTGCTCCATTTCCGCTCCCCCATTCCCACGATCGACCGCATCGGAACGTATCTCGCCTCCGGAGGGGGCAAACGAATCCGCCCGGCCCTCCTTCTGCTGTCCGCCCGGCTGCTCGACTACGAGGAGGGGGAAAAGGACGTTCGCTACGCCACGGTCGTCGAGTTTATTCACACCGCCACCCTCGTCCACGACGACATCATCGACGAGGCGCGCCTGCGACGCGGACGCACATCGGCCAACGCGCGATGGGGAAACAACCTGACGGTGCTCTTCGGCGACTACCTCTACACCAAGTCGATGGGCATCGCGCTCGACGAAGGAGACCTCACGATCCTGAAGGTCCTGTCCGACACGACTCTCTCCATGATCGAAGGAGAGATCATCGCGATCGAGAAGACGGGAGACATCCACACGACTCGAGAAGACGCTCTCGAGATCATCCGGCGCAAGACCGCCGACCTTTTCTCGGCCGCGTGCCGGCTGCCGGCGCACTTCGCTCCCCGAGGGGACCTCTTCGCCGCCGAGCGTCTGGCCCAGTACGGGCGCTGCCTGGGAGTGGCGTTCCAGCTGATCGACGACCTTCTCGACTACACCTCAAGCGAGGAGGCCGTTGGAAAGCCCGTCTTGAACGATCTGCGGGAAGGCAAGCTCACGGTCCCTCTCCTGCTGGCGCTGCCCTCCGCGACGGAGGCCGAGCGCCGTGCGGTGGCGGCGGTGCTGTCGGAACGGGATTTCAAGAGCGTCGAGCCCGGCGAGATCCTGCGATTAGTCCAGAGAGCCGAGGCTGTCGCGCAAACCCGGGCACTTGCACGCGACTACGCCGGCGCGGCTCGTGTGGCACTCACGTCGTTTCCCGATTCGCCGGCGAAAGAGGGGCTTCTGCTGGCGACCGAGTCGGTCATCGACCGGGTCTCCTAGACCGTCGCGAGCGCGCATCGAGGGACCTGGGCCTCTCGGCGCACCGGCTCGCGGCTCGGCCAAAGGGCCTCGACCGCGAGCCTGGTCCCCCGCTGCGTGCTCGCTCCCGCGGCGCGCGCCTCCTCCCTCGGTTACTTCGGGAGAGTACGCGCGCCGCGAACCAGAGCTAAGAGGGGGCAGGATGATGCAGTGC
>JBKPDV010000056.1:0-13070 GCA_046728075.1 Acidobacteriota bacterium
TCTTCATTACTGCCTCCCCGCAAACGCGCCGGAGCGGCCGAAGCGGACGGAACGAGGTCGCCGGACCATCGACCCGCGGCGTCCTTCTCGTCTCTCCGGTCTGTCCTGCGGTCGCCTTCAACCGAAACGGTGTCGGCACAAGTATAGAGGCAGTTGCACCTCCGAGTCCCGATCACGGCGCGCCGCGGGGACGACCGTCAGCGCCTGGCCAGCAGGCAAATACCGCCCCAGGGGCGAGATCCCTGCGGACCCGGGGATTCCGGGAGCCGAGCCATCAGCCGGAGCGGAAACGGGAGCCTCTTTGCGCGCGCCGCCGCTTGAAACACCGAGCGCACCTGTGTCGGATCCCACCCGTAGCCAGAGAAGAACGGAGGCCCTTCCAGCGGAGCGAATTTGGGCGGCGCGCCGGCGTCGCCCAGATTCTTCCCCCAGTTTCGTTGAATCATGCGCAAGAGACCGGGCGAGACGACGTCGAGGATCCAACGCTGGAACGCGGGGGGCCGAGCGAGATCCTCCGCCAGCGAACCGACCTCCTGCCGCGTCAAATAGAGGAGAAGCCCCTCGGTCAGGATGAGCGCCTTCTGCGCGCGCCGGCCCAGCTCCTCGAACAATTCGCGACGGGCTTCGCGATCCGACAGGTCGAGTCGGATTCGCTCGAGAGCGCAGGAGGATTTCTCGCCTTCGAGCGCGGCCTCCTTGAAGTCGAGCAACTCCGGCAGATCCACCTCGATCCAGGTCAGGGACGGAGGAAGCGCCAGACGGTAAGGTCTTGCGTCGAGCCCCGCGGCCAGGTTGACGACCAGATCCACTCCCTGCGAAATCTGTTCGGCGATCAACTGATCGAAGAGCCAGGTGCGCATGACCCAGGACCACGTGTTGCGATTCCCCTTCGGCAACGTGTCCGCGATCTGCTCGCCTCGCTCGCCTGCGAGCCGCCGCGCGAACGGGTCCCGAAAAAGCGCATCCTTGCGCTCGCTCTCCCGCGCCCGGTACACCGCCGCCCAGCGCGCCGTGTCGGAAATGTTTCGAATCAGGGGCTCTCTTTGTTCCAATGTTCTCCTCCGTTTCGGCCGGTCTTCTAGATCGCGCTCTTGTGGGGAGTGGCGAGATGCCAGGTCGTGCCGAAGGGATCCTTCACGGACCCGGCCCGTCCGTAGGGCTGATCCGAGGGCGCCTGGGTGGAAACGGCACCCGCGCGCAGCGCCCGCTCGTAGAGCGCATCCACGCTCTCGACGTAGAGGAAGATCGCGGTCGGCATCGTCTGGTATGGGCCGTGCGCTTCGGAGAGCTCGATGACCGAATCGCCGATGCGCACCTTCGCGTGCACGACGACTCCCTCCGGCGACTGGGCCCGCTCGATCTCTTCGCCTCCGAGTCCGGCCTTCAGGAAGTCGATCAAGGCGGCCGCCCCGCGCGGGTGCAGGTAGGGATTCACGGTGGCAAGCCCCTCGGGCACGTAGCGGGGTCCCCGATGTGTCGCGATGTACCAGAAGTTGCCGAAGGAGTCCCGCACCCCCGCTTCCCGGTCTCCGTAGGGCTGCTCGACAGGAGCCTGTGTGGATGCGGCTCCGGCCTCGAGCGCGCGCTGATAGACCGCGTCCACGTCCTCGACGTAGAGATGAATCGCGCTCGTCGTCTCGCCGGTCATCCCTTCGTAGCCGCCGATCATGACCGCGGAGTCGCCGATGCGGACTTCCGCATGCAGGCCGCCGGCAGAACCTTTCGTCCGAAGTGTCTCCGTCGCGCCGAAGGCCTCCTTCACGAAATCGACCAGGCGCTCGGCGCCCGCGACCGCCAGATAGAGGGTTGCGGTGTGGTATCCCTCCCGAATCGCTTTCGGCTTCCTCGCGCTTTCGCCCGCAGAAGCGCTCAGGCGATCTTTCAGCCTCTGACGGAATTCCTCCGCCGGCAAGCCGCGCAACCCGGACGCGGCGCGCGCGAGCCCGGTGAGCTCGGTGTCCGTGGGCGCAAGCTCCGGACTGCGGCCGGACACGATCGCCTCGACCACGGAGTCCAGACGCTGCGAAACGGATTCTCTAGCCATGTTTTTCATCCATGCGCGACCGCAGACGTCGCAGCGCCCGGAGCTGAAGTTGCTTGACGGCGCCCTCGGTCTTTTTCAAAGCGCGCGCGATCTCTCCGATGCTCTTCTCTTCTCCAAAGCGCATTCGAATGACCCGTTGCTGGAGCAGAGGCAGCTCTCCCACCATGCGGTACAGGCCCGTCCGATATTCGACTTCCCGCATCACAACCGGCTCCGGAGCGTCCTCCGGCGCCGCCGACGCGGACCTCCCCCTCTTTTCGAAATGGCTCGCAATCGCGTTGGAAGCGATGCGGAAGAGCCATGCCGCAAACGGAACCCCCCGCCATTCGAAGCGTCCGATGTTGGCGAGCGCCTTGTGAAAGACGTCGGAGGTCAGATCCTCCGCCTCGGCACGATCGGACACCCGCCGCAGGACGAAGGCATACACACGATCGAAGTGGTTCTCGTAGAGATTCGCGAACCGGCTCGGATCCCTCTGAGCCGCCTCGATCGCGAGGCGTTCTTCGGCGTCCGGCGGCGCTTCTCGACCCGTCAAGCTCGATCTCTCGGGAGTCACTCTATGACTACAACCGGCGAGCGACCGAAGAGTTACGGCTAAGCCGCGAGGTATTGAGATCGCCGGGAGAGTTCCCCTCACCCTGACCCTCTCCCGCCGGGAGAGGGGACGCGAGCCGACCCGGTAACAGTCCGGGTCGCGGCGCGCGAAGTCCTCCAGAGGGGAGGAGGCGCGCGCCGGGAGGGTGAGCGCGCGAGGGACCAGGCTCGCGGTCGAGCCCCTTTGGGGGAGCCGCGAGCCGGTGCGCCAAAGGCGCAGGTCCCGAGTAAGCGGAAGCGACGTGAAGCCTCCCCTATACTCTCGGCCTCGAGATTCCATGCCCAAGAAACAGTTGCCTCGCGACACCGGCCACGCGGCCGGCAAGACCCGCCGCGCCGACGGGAGGCGAGCGGACAAGACAAACGCAGCTCGTCCGGCCGGAGATTTCCGCTCCGTGTCGCGGGAGCTGCGTGCGTTTGCGATGGGCCTGCCCGGGGCCACGGAAGATTTTCCGTGGGGAGATCGCGTGGCGAAGGTCAACGGCAAGGTCTTCGTATTTCTGGGGCTCGATCCGGTTCCCGGCGGTCCGATCGGACTCTCGTTGAAGCTGCCCGCCTCGGGTCAGGAAGCGCTCGACCTGCCCTTTACCAAGCCGACGGGTTATGGCCTGGGAAAGAGCGGCTGGGTCACTTCGACCTTCGAGCCGGGCGAGAAAGTCCCGCTGGATATCTTGAAGACCTGGATCCTGGAAAGCTATCGAGCGATTGCCCCGAAAAAACTCAGCGCGGCGCTCGAAGGTTCGGGTGCGGAAATCTCTCAGCGGCCGATCCAAAAGAAGAGGAGAAGATGATGAGCGTCTCCATCCTTCGGAACGTCACTCGTATCTCGGTTGTGCTCGTCGCTTTCCTCGAGCAGGCGCGCAAGGAAACGATCGCCCAGACGCCCCGCCGGGCGCGAAGGACTCGGTCCTAGAGCGTCCTTTCGCTCGTTCGTGATCTGGCTTCGCCACCGCCCGGTCGCGAGACGCATCAGCCCTGCGGCCGAAGCGACCTGTCAGCGGCGGAGGACAGCGGCGCTGCGACGATGAGAATCAAATGAAACGCTTTGCTTCGCCTATCGCGAAGATCGAGAATAGAGGCGGACCGTGAGTTTTTCGACGCCGCACCGGAGGTCGTCATGAAACGTATTCTCGTTCTCACGCTGTTCGGATCCTTGAGCGCATCTCTTCTGGCAACCCAATCCGGGCGCGCTCCAACGCAATTCTCGGACCCCATTCTCGATGAGATCGCCCGGCTTTCGGCCGCGGGAGCATCCGACGCAACGCTTGTCTCATTCATCCACGCGCGCGGCTCCCGACTCGAGGCGCCGACCTCGGACGACCTGATCCGCTTGAAGCAGGCCGGAGTCTCGGAGAAGGTGATCGGTTATCTGGCGGGTCTCTCCCCGCACGACCGGGGACAAGCGGGGCGATACGTCGCCCGCGACGATAACGCTTCCGACGACGGCTCCGAGATCGTGGCCTACGACGGGGCGGGCTACTACCGGCCGTATCCCTACGCCTACGGTGGCTTCTATAGCCCCTACTGGTATGGCCCCTACTGGGGTTTTTACTATCCAGGGTTCATCGGGTTCCACGCCGGCTTCGGCCACGGCCACTTCCACGGCCACGGCCATGGCCACTTCCACGGCCACGGCCACTTCCACGGGCACGGTCACGGCCACGGCCACGGTCACCGCTGAGGAGTTGACCGGAGCGGCGAGACGGCAGGGCGAAAACGCGGGGTTTCGCTAGCGTCTAATTTCCGCATTTGCTGAAGCGCCCGAGTCAGCTTTTCTGGACGATTCCGCTAAGCGCCAACGCTCACGCCCCGGGCATCGAGCGGAACACATTGCCGGCCGCTCGTCGGTCGAGGAAAAAGGGGCGCCGGGCCCACCCGCGACCCGGCGGCCGCACGAGTATCAGATCGAAAGCGTTCCGGTCCGGATCAGGTATGCCAGATGAGACCGCTGCTCCGCGTTGAGCAGCTTGTGGAGACGCTCGAGGGCGTCGATGACAGCTCCGCGGAGACGTTCGGCGCTCGCCAGACGCGTCGCGGCGCCTGACTTGGCCTTCTCCTGGTTGAAGCTGTCTCCCTCGATCGCGTCAGCAAAGGCCGAGATGGCTCGACGGTGGTCGACCGCGGCCTGGGCGCGCTCGGTTTTGAGCTCGTCCAAGATTCGCGCGAGCTCGGCGATCTGCGCTTCCTCGAGCTGGAGCTTGTAGGCCAGGAATCGCAGCGGACGTCGGACGCCGAATGCGCCGCCTCCGAAATCAAAGGCTCCCGGCTCCCTCTCTCCGGCCGTGCTGTAAGACCATCCGGCACGGCCTCCCGAGCCGCAACCCATGGCGGCGCGGTGCTCGCCCCGGCGGTGCCGCATCCAATAGGGAATGAATCCCGGATACATGAGGACCTCCTTTCGCCGGGGCAATCGCGCCCGGCGGGAACAGAACGCGTGGGCAACACGCCTCACGCGGAAACTTGAAATTACGCCTTCCCGCGGATCGGGTCAACCTCCGATTTCCTGCGCGGGACTGGCGGCCGGATTGCAGGAAAGAGTCGCGGAGGCTAAAAATGAAGAGACTCGATCTTTCGCTGCCCGAGCTAATGTTCGTGATTGTGACTCGCGCCGCGCTCGCCGCCGGCGTCGGCCTGCTTCTGTCCGACAGACTGCGCCGCGGCAAGCGCCGCAAGGTCGGCCTGACCCTCATCGCGGTCGGCGTGCTCACGACCCTTCCGGCGGCCATGTTCGTCCGGCAAGGATTCCGAAGAGAGGATCAGGAGAGGCGGATCGCCTGATGCCGAACGCCTCACCGGCGAAAACGAGATGAAGAAGACAGATAGCGTCAGGCGCAGAAGGGTGCGAGATGCTCCTTCGAGGGGCCGGTGAAGTAGCGGCCGCCGCGCGCGCCGCAAACCGGGACCGCGATGAAGTGGCGTCCGTCGCCGCCAGACCTCCTGAAGACCTTCGACGACGTCGCTCCGCCCCCGCCGGTCGTCCGAAGAAAGATGTTTGGCTACCCCGCCGCTTTCGTCAACGGCAACATGTTCCTCGGACTCTTTCAAGACCAGATGATCGTGCGTTTGCCGGAACAGACTCGGGAGGATCTGATTCGCGAGGGAGGAGCCGTATTCGAGCCGATGCCGGGCCGGCCGATGCGCGAGTACGTCGTCGTGCCACCCCGAATCCTAGGAGATTCAAAAGGCCTATCCAGCTGGGTAGGGAAAGCGCTCGCCTACGGCCGCGGACTGCCCCCTAAGGCTGCGAAAGAAAAGAAGAAGAAGAGCGGAGAGACCGCACGGACTCCGAAAGCGGCGAGAAAAGCGGACCAGCGCCGGCGCCGTTAGACGCTCGGCCTCGCGAAATCGCATGATCTGCATTTCACGCTGATGCTCGCGGGCTGGGAGCGCGCGATGAAACGCGGTGCTCGAACGGGAACAAACGCCTTCACCCAAATGAACCGCCGATCCCGAAGTACACTCGCGCCATGGCGCAGCCGATCGAAGTCGAACGAGTCCAGACAGGCGTGCGGATCGAGAAGCGGATCCTCAAAGTCCTGAAGGGTTTGGCGGAATACCACGACCTGTCGTTGGGTGATCTGCTGGAGGGCATCGTTCTGCACGCGTTTGAGGGCAAGGCCCCATTCGGGGCCGAGAGCCGCGAGTGCATCGCGGAGCTGAAAAAAATCTACGGGCTCGACCTCGACGCGACCGCCAGCCACCGCCTGCGCGACATCCGCCGGCCGCCCCTCGCCGCGCGCCGGCGAAGGTCGTAACCGCTCAGATCTTCTTCGGACCTTCCGGCGTCGCCTGGGCGATTTTCTGATCGTAGGCGGCGCGCGACTTGGGATTGGAAAGAATGTCGTAGGCAACGCGGAGCCATTTGGAAACGACCGTCAATTGCCTCCAGAGGTCTACGAACTCCGGGTGCGCTTTCAGAGTGGGATCGAAGAGACGGGCTCGGGAGCGAAACGCCTCCGCGATCTGGGCGCCGGTGGCGGTCTGCGACACGCCGAGCAGGTCGTAATGGGATAGCCAGTCGAGCTGGCGGTAGGTCTCCAACACGATCTCGCGATCCGTCTTGTACGTGGCCGCCTGCGGAGCCGAACGCTGCGGAGCGGCCGGCTCGGCTCGCGAGCCCGGGATGGGAGCGTTGACCAGACGCGCCGCGATCCTGCCCGTTTCGACCACCCGCACCAGATCCTCCGCCTTACGCAGATCGAAGAGGAACGGCTTCTGGATGCCCTCGGTCGTGGCCCCGGGCGGTCCTGTCGGACGGCCTTCCGTCGGGACGGGTGTCGTCGGCGCCGTCGGCCGCGGAGCCGTTTCCCCGGGCGGGCGGATGTCCATCATGCCCGCGAACAGCAAAGCGTAGAGAATCTTGGCGCTCGCCGTCGTCGAGGCTTCCGTTCCGAGCATGGATCTCAAGTCCGTCTTGCCGTCGATCCGCGAGAGCATGCTCATCGCGTCCTGGAGGAGACGAAAGGTGCCCGACCTCTCGACCGCGGGCTTCAAGACCGGAATCGCGGAGAGATCGCCGAGCAGCTCGAGAAACTGCTCGCTCTCGGGGATGCGCCGGATTCCCTCGATGATCATCTCCTCCGACAGCGAGACGTTCACGTCCAGATCCATTTCTCCCGTATCCGCCTCGAAATGGAAGGCGCCCTCTCGCCAGGCGAGCGTCGAGAAGACGATCTGCTCCATCTGCCGGCGCGCTTCGCTGTCCACGATGGCTCGGGTGACAAGTCCGCGCTCGATCAAGATGCGGTCGATGCGTTCGTGGCTCCGACGCTGCTCCTCGAGGGCCTGTTCGAGTTCCTCTTCCGAGATGTAACCCCAGCGCACGAGCGTCGCGCCGATCCGGTGGTCCTCCCGGGACGAACGAGCGGCCTGAAGCTCCCCCTTATCGAAGAAGAACTGCCGGACCTGATCGCCGTGAATGATCGAGAGCGCGCCGGAAAGCCTGTCGCGTTGGAGGCGCCGCAGGACCACGACGAGCGGCGTTCCGGCGAGCGTGCCGGAAATAGAGGTGACGGAGCCGCTCTCCTCTCCTTCGGCGCTCAAACAGTCTCCGCAGCCGTCTCGAACGGCGATCGCGGGCAACGGGGTCGTCGGATTCTTCCCAGCATTACTGCTTTTCCCTAATTGTCGCTCTTTTTCGGGCGCCGGAGAGCCGGCAAATGAAGGCGCCCTTGCGCTCGGCGAGCTCGGCCCGGGAATGCCAGCTCCGGAACCGGTTGTGAGCGTTGCTCGGAAGTCTTCAAGAACCTGTCATTTCGAGTTGGCTCGGGGTGTGAGCCGCCTCCCGGGAATACGCGGCAGGTCAAAGAGACCAGGCCCGCATCGAGCCCGGGTTTGCGGCCTTATTTCGCCATCCCGGACGGGTCTATCCGGGCAAGCAGCTCGTTCCTCACGACCCGGCCCGCCTTCATGACGAACTTCACATGCTCGAGCTCGGCGATGTCCTGCAGAGGGTCGCCGGACACCGCGAGCAGGAGAGCAACGACTTCTTCAAGGCGATCCCTCCACGCTGTCGCCAGAGACGGCGTTTGCCGCGAGCTTACCGAGGCTTCGTCCGGGAGTTTCGCCGCGAGCAAAGCCTCAGCGGATCAGGTCGCTGCCCTCCGCGACACGAGCACCGGCGCGCCGCCGGCGAGGACCCCCGCCGCGAGGCCGGCGAATCCGAGCGCTCCGGCCGGGATGCAGCCGAGCGCGGCGGCAAATCCGAGCGCCGCGAGCGCGCCCGACCAGAAGGCCACGCCGTGAGCCGCCCGCCCGCGCCGAGCGAGGATCATGCCCGCAGCCACGCCCCCCGCAGCGCAGAGCCAGGGGCCGCGAGAGGAGAGCAGGACGCAGAGATCCGGATCGAAGGCGCGCACCGCGGCGGGAAGAAGACACGGCAGAATGCCGGCGAGAGCGCCGGCGCGTGTCCCCTCTTCGTAGCCCAATCCGCGGAACCGCCCGGCGGCGACGACGATCGCGAATCCGGCCAGACAGACTCCGGCCCACGGAGTCTGGTTGCAGACAGCGAAGCTCGGTATTGCGAGAATCGCGGCGGCAGCGCCTCGCCAGAGCGCGCCTTCGACGCGGCCGCGCTCATAGGCGCGTCTCGCGGCGAGCTTCAAGCCCGCGTAGATCGGCTCAGAGACTGCCATGGTCTATCCTCCAGCGCGCCCGCAGGCGCGCGAGCGCTCGCTCGACGCGCTTGCGGAAGGTCGGTCCGGGCAAATCGGGATGCTCGCCGCGCGCATACGCGATCAAGGTCGCCGCGTCGGCCGCCGGCAGCTGCGCCAACGCGCGGTCAAGAGCGGCGCTCAAACTCCGCGCCAGGACGGTCGCCTCGGGCGACGGCCCGCCGTCCGGCCGCTCGGCGGCGGCGACGCTCGAGTGCTCGCGCCGCCGCCGGATCCGCGCGCGATGGGTGCGGATCTGCCAGGCGGCGATGCCCAGCACCCAGGAGAGCGCGTCGCGCCGGACGTCGAACTCGCTCGACTTTGCGAACACGCGCAGGAGCGCCTCCTGCGCGACGTCGTCGGCTTCCTCCAGCGGCAGAAAGCGGCCCGCAAAGCCCCGCAGGAGCGGCCAGAGACGCCGGAAGACCGGGTCGAACGCGGCGCGGTCGCCCCGCGCGAGCGCTGTCAGCTCTTCCTGCAGCGCGCCGCGCTCGCCCGAGTCCACTCGCGGGCCGGAAACGCTACTTCGGACAGGACTTGGCGCAGCAGCAGCAGGACGTCTCGTCTGCGCAGGCCTTGTGCGTTTTATCGTTCTTGCCTTCCCCCCAGGCGACGCCGACTGAGATAGCCGTTACCGCTAACAACGCGAGAAGCCATTTACGCATTGCCTGATCCTCCGTGTTCCGCGGCCGGCGAAGACTGCCGCCGTGGCACCAGAGATAGGCACGAGAGGCCTAAAGCGTGACACGGGCGGAGAACTCTTCGCTTCCGTCACGCCGTAAATCCGAGCGCAAGAAAGGAATAGAGTCGCCAGGGAAGCAAGAGTTTCCACTGGAGCGGTGACCAAAGCGAGATCGGAAGGAGAAGAGGATGCTCGAAATCCGACCCGGCTGTGAGTGCTGCGATCGGGATTTGCCGCCGGACTCTCCCGACGCCCGGATCTGTTCCTTCGAGTGCACGTTTTGCGTGGACTGTGCGCGAACGCTCCGCGGGCTCTGCCCCAATTGCTCCGGCGAGCTGGTCCACCGGCCCATCCGCCCGCCCGGCCAGCTCGCGCGCCATCCCGCCTCGACTCTTCGCATCTACAGACCGGAGCGTTGCGGCAAGCAAGACGCGAGAGCGTGACACCCCGGCCTGACCTACCGGCCTTCCCGCGAGGCTGTCCTCGATGAAGGTTCGATTCGAGTTCCAGATCGATGACTTGATCGACGTCGGGGAACGGACTCTGGCCGCCTCGCGCGTCGTCAAGCGAATTCGCCTGAGCGGGCTTTTCTCCAGCGCGGTGATCGGCGCGATCCTGGCATACGCGGCGTCCGGCGACACGGGCCCGGGCAGACCGTTCTACGTCGTGATCGGCGCGATCGTCTGCGCTCTGGCATACCCGCTTCTTCGAAAGAGGACGACCGAACGCCGTCTTCGCGCCTTCTGGCGCGAACGCCTGGGCAGCGAAGGACCCTTCGTATGCGAAGTGGAGTTGACCGAGGAGGGAGTCACGACGCGGCAATTCGGTACGGAGAGCACGCGCCCCTGGTCGAAGGTGAGGGCCGTCGAAGAAGGTCAGGGCTCAGTGGACATCTTCACCATGGAAGGGTTGATCGTCGTCCGCGACCGGGCATTCGCCTCTCCGGATGAAAGGAAACAGTTCCTCGATCTCGGCCGGTCCCTCCTCGCGCGGGCCTGAGGCTAAAAGCGCGCGAGCCGCGAGGTGCCTAAAACGCCTGGGATGAAATCGGATGGAGCTCGAGTGAAGTCGGCCTGATTCTCCGGCCTGGAGCGGCTGGACGATGGCCGGCCCCTTCTCTCCCATATCCGATTCTCGAGGCGGATACGGGCCTCATTCACCTTTCGTTCATGTACTGGTTGCTTAAGCTACGGGGCGAGAGGGGTGGATTGAGGCAATCCAACCCATCGGCTGATTCGTATCGAAACAGGACGCCGCAATCCTGCGGCTCCAAACCCTTCGGAGGAGATATATGAAACGGTTCCTCGCGATTGCGATTGTGCTCGGTGTGGCTCTGTCTTCCATCGCCCTGGCCGGCGAAGCCAAGATGGGCGACAAGCCGTTGAGCGGATCGATCACCAAGGTCGACGACGCCCAGAAGATGATGATGGTCAAGGACAAGGACGGCAAAGAGTGGTCGATCTACTGGAACGACAGCACCAAGGTCGAGGGCGGCGCGCCCAAAGAAGGCGCGATGGTTTGGTTCAAGGCCACGGAGAAAGACGGCAAGATGTGGGCCACCTGGGTGAAGACCGAGGCAGCCAAAGGCAAGATGTAACGTTTCGCGGACGGGGGCGCGTCCGCGCCCCCTTTTTCTTCCCGCCACAAACACGGCTCTTCCTTCCGACGGCTCGGCCCGTCAAGCTCGGCGCCGGTCTTTAGACATCAGACCTTAGACCGTTCGGTTCCTTCCCTGCGCCTTGGCGATGTAAAGGTTCGCGTCGGCGCGCGCCAGCGCCCCCTCGGGATCTTCCCCGGGAACCATTTCCGACGTGCCGGCGGAGATCGTGATCGGCCCGATCTCGCCAACTCGGAGAAGCTCAATCGCCTTGCGAACTCGCTCGGCGAAGCTCCGCGCCCCATCGATGGAGACGTCGGTGAGAATCACGAGGAACTCCTCGCCTCCCCACCGCACGGCCGTGTCTCCGCGGCGCAGAAACGCCAGGAGGTAACGCGCGACCTCGCGCAGCACGATGTCTCCCATGGCGTGGCCATGGGTATCGTTGACCCGCTTGAAATGATCGACGTCGAAGAGAGCGAAGGAAAGAGGGCGTTCTGTGCGAAGAGATCGCGCCACTTCGCGCGCGATCGCCTGCTCGCCGGCGCGGCGGTTGTTCAGACTGGTCAGCTCGTCGGTCAAGGCCTGCCACTTGCGGTCGCTCTCGAGGTCGGAATCCTCGGTGATGTCCGTGAAAATGGCGAGCAGCCCTTTTCCCGTCGGAAGCCGCAGGGTCTTTCCAGTCCACCGAATGCGGCGCCAACTCGGCCGCTGGATCTCGATATCCTCCCGGTGGTCGGCTCCCTCGAACCCTCGAAGCCGCATCCGTGCCAGAAATTCCGGAGGTTCGTCGAAGAGACCGGCGATCTCGCGCAGGAATTGCTCGCGGGTCATTCGCCGGAGGTTCTCCGTCGGGATCCCGAACATGTCTGAGAGGCCCGAGCTGGCGAACACGACCCGATCACTATCAAGGAGGATGACGCCGCCTTCCAGGCGCTCGAAGGCCGCCAGCAGCGACGCGTTCTCCCATTCGAGGGTTTCCCGGCGTGAGGTTTCGGCGCGCAGCTCTTCCTGCAGGCGCTCGATTTCCGGCGCGTCCGAGTCGTGCAGTGGATCTTCCACGCCGTAAGATTAGCCCGGATCAGGGCGCCGGCACCTTTGGATGGCGCCGCGGGTCTTCCATCCGGCCCTTGAGCTGGCCGCAGGCCGCGCGGGCATCGGGTCCCTTGCTGCGGCGGACCGTCGCGGTCAGGCGCGCCTGTGCCAGCCGCTCGATAAATCGGTCGATTGTCGTTTCGTCCGGACGCTTCCAACCCGCCAGATAATCGGGGTCCTCGTTCAAGGGGATCAAATTGACCTTGACGGGAAGTCCCGAGACATGCCGCGCCAGCAGGGCGGCGTCCTTCACCGAGTCATTCATTCCGGCGATGAGGACATATTCGATGGTGATACGGCGCCGGGACTCGAGGGGCCAGGCGCGCATGGCGGCGAGCAGCCCCGTCAGCGGGTAGGTTCGATTGATCGGCATCAGCCGCGTGCGCGTCTCATCATCCGCGGCGTTGAGAGAGACCGCCAGGTTCGGACGCCGGGCAGGAGCAGCGAAGAGGGGAAACGCAGGAGTGATCCCGGAGGTCGAGATGGTCACGCGGCGCGGGGACATCATTTCAAAAAGAATCTCGAGCGCCGGGAGAACGCCTTCCGGATTCAGGAAGGGCTCTCCCATTCCCATGAAGACGACGCGCAGTCCCTCCCATCCGAGCCCCGCGTCGGCCATCACCGCTCGGAGCTGTCCCAGGATTTCTCCAGTGGAAAGATTGCGTCCGCCTCCCAGCCGGCCCGTGACACAGAAGGCGCAATCCACCGCGCAGCCCGTCTGCGACGAAAGGCAGACCGTGTATTTCGAATAACCTTCCCGTTTCTCCGCGTCCCCGCGCCCTCGCGTCCCCGCGTCCGCCCTTCCCCCTGTCCCCCCGTCTCCCCGTCCCCCCGTCCGGAAAGCGCGCGCATCCTCGAACTCGTTGACCGCGGCGGTTCGGCTCTCCCCCGGCATCAGCACGGCCT
>JBKPDV010000057.1:0-22592 GCA_046728075.1 Acidobacteriota bacterium
GACCTTCGCCGCGCCCGCGATCGCCGCGATGGTCCGAAGAACGGGGAGCGAGCCTCCGAGCAGGAGCGCGAGCTTTGCGTAGAGCGCGACCATCGGCGCGCAGTCCACGTACCCCCAGTCGAGATGCCGACCGAGATCCAGAAAGTACAGCTCGTCGCGAAAGTAGCCGTACTTGCCGGCGGTGGCCAGGTGGAGAAGGAGCTTGACGCCGGCGATCAACGCGAGAAGCCGCAGGTCCAGAGGCGGGAGCGGCGAGGACTCGCGCGGAAGGTTCGACGCGCCCGCTGGTTGCTTCACGCCGCCCGGCGGCTCAGCCATACAAAATCCCTCGTCTCGGCGGATTTACGGGAGCAGATCCCTCGTCGCTTCGCTCCTCGGAATGACAGAAGCGCGGGACAAGCGCTAGGCCGCCGTCTTCTTTTGCCCGTCCTCGCCGGCCGCCGGCCGCACGGGCGCGAGCTTGCGTTTCTCCAGCTCCTGGTTGAGAGGCGTCAGCGGTTTGAGAGACTCTTCGAACTTCGAGCGCTTGCCGGCCACATCCTTCTCGAGGTCGGCCATTCGAGAGAGCTGCGACTCGGTCGGCCGCTGCTCGGAGTTGTTGACGTTGCCGTAGAGCATGCCGAGCTCCTCGCGAGGCTTCTCCTCGCCGGAGATCCCTTCGCCCTGCGCCGTCGAGACGAGCGCCGCTCGTTGCTGCTCCATCTGATCGGCGAACGCCTCGAGCTTTTTGCGCAGGGCATCGCCGGCCGGGAGCCCGGCGGCGCGCGCTCGAGCCTGATCGCGTGCGTCCGTGATGCGCGCCACGAGCGCCGTCAGCTGTTCGACCAGACCGTGGAGCTTCCACGCGGTCTCGTACTGGAGCTTGCGGTCGGCGTCGCTGACGTGGCTGCGCCGGTCGTACACGAGCGGCAAATCCGCCGTATAGGTGTCCTTGTTCTTGATCAGTTTGACCTTGTAGGTACCCCCGAGTACCCGAGGCCCGAGGATGGAGCCGAAATTCGGAATCAGACCGGTGCCGGGTGCGTATTTCGGGGAGGCCCCCCGCATCTCCCACACGACGCGGTTGATCCCCCTGCGCTTGCCGCCCGGGATTGTGGAGACGAGCTTCCCATCGGGGTCGTAGATTTCGAGCTTCAGCTCTCCGACGATATGGCGCTTCTTCAGATAGTAGGTAATCGTCGCGAATTCCGGCAGCGTGCGGCCATCGAAGTTGCCGTCGCCGCTCCATCCTGGCTCCGGGACCGCCGGGATCGCCAGGACCGCGGGGCGCCCCGGGAGAATCGCGACGTCCGAATCGAGAGTCTTCGGTGTGAGCGCCCGCAGAGGCCGCAGGTCGTCCAAGATGTAGATGCCGCGGCCGTGAGTCGCGATGATGAGGTCTCCCTCGCGCGCCTGGAACGCGAGATCGCGCACCGCAACGGCGGGCATTTCCGAACGGAAGGCGGCCCACGACGCGCCGCCGTCGAACGAGAGGAAGAGCCCGGACTCGGTGCCGAGGAAGAGCAGAGTCGCGACGGCCGGATCCTGCTTGACGACGTGGGCATAGCCCTTCAGATCGGCCGTCGCCAGACTCTTCCAGGTCTTGCCGAAGTCGGTCGTCCGGAACACGTGTGTCTTCATGTCGCCCGTCATGTGGCCGTCGAACGTGGCGAACGCGGTCGACTCGTCGTACGGGGACGCCTCGACAGAAGAGACCCACGTGCCTTTGGGAAGGCCGGGCGCGTTGCCGGCGACATTGGTCCAGCTCTTGCCGCCGTCTCTGGTGACTTGCAGGTTGCCGTCGTCCGTTCCCACCCAGATCACGTTCTTGTTCCTGGGCGACTCGGCGATCGCATAGATCGTGCAGTGGTTCTCCGCCGTGGAGTTGTCGCGCGTCAGGCCGCCCGACTCCTCCTGCTTCTGCTTCTGCGGGTCGTTGGTCGTCAAGTCGGGCGAGATGCGCTCCCAGCTCTCTCCCTTGTCGCGTGACCGGAAGAGAAACTGGCTGCCGATGTAGAGCGTTCCCGGCTGAGTCGCTGAGAGGTGAATCGGCGCGTTCCAGTTGAAGCGATACTTCGGCTCGCCTTCCCGGGGAGAGGGCTTGACGTCCTTGAGCTCCCGCGTGGACTTGCGGGCGCGGAAGATCCATCCGCCCTGACACTCGCAGTAGACGTTGTCCTCGTCGGTCGGATCCACGAAGGTCCAGAACCCGTCGCAGAAGAGCAGCGAAGTCCACCGGGAGGGCGGAATGCTGCCGGGATAACGGGACGGACCGTACCAAACGAGGTTGTCCTGCAGGCCGCCGTAGAGGTTGTACGGATCGGCCGAGTCCGTGCTGACATGGTAGAACTGGCCGACGGGCAGCGACCCGACAAAGCCCCACCGCGCGCCGCGGTCCGTCGAGTGATACACGCCGCCGTCCGTGCCGATCAGGAGCTCCTCGTTGTTCTTCGGATTGATCCAGATCGTGTGGACGTCTCCGTGGTATGAGCCCCCGAGACTGCTCCAGCTCTTTCCGGCGTCGTCGGTGACGTGGAGGTTGAAGGCGGTCTTGTAGATCCGATCGGCGCTCTTGGGGTCCGCCGCCATGTTGGCGAAGTAGAAGGGGCGGCCGGTCACGGCGCTCGCCGTCGTCTGCCGCGTCCAGGACTCTCCCTTGTCCGCCGAGCGATAGAAGCTCGAATCCTGCGAGCCCGAGACCTTGGGATCCCGCCGCGACTCGACGGCCGCGAACACGACGTTGGGATCGACGGGCGAAACAGTCAACGCGATGCGCCCGAGATCGCCGGTGGAGAATCCCTTCAAGGTCTTGCGCCAGGTCGAACCGCCGTCGGTGGATTTGTAGAGTCCGCTCCGGGGACCGCCGGAGCTGAAAAAGTAAGGCTTGCGGCGGAACTGCCACATGCCGGCGTAAAGAGTCCGGCCGTCGCTCGGGTCGATGGCGATGTCCGAGCAGCCGGTGTCGGGGGCAACATACAGCACCTTCTCCCAGGTCTTGCCGCCGTCCTTCGTGCGGTAGACGCCGCGATCGGGATGATCGTCGAAGAGGTGGCCGGTCGCACACACGAACGCGACGTTGGAATCTTTCGGATCGAGAACGATGCGCGCGATGCGCTCGGTCTGCTCGAGCCCGAGACGGCTCCAGGTCTCTCCGTTGTCGGTCGTCTTGTAGACGCCGTCGCCGACGGAAACGCTGTTGCGTGTCCAGGTCTCACCGGTTCCCACCCAGACTGTCTTCGGATCCTTCGGATCGATCCGGATGGCGCCGATGGACTGGCTCTTCCCGTCCTTGTCGAAGACGGGTTTGAACTCCAGGCCGCCATCCACGGACTTCCAGACTCCTCCCGAAGCCGCGCCGACCCAGACGGTCAGCCGGTCGCCGGCCACGGCGTCGATCGCGGCAATCCGGCCGCTCATGACGGCCGGGCCGATCTGGCGAACCTCGAGGCCGCCCAAAGTATCGGAATCGATCTTCACCTCGTCCGCGGGAGCGGCCGGCGCGAGGAGCAGGAAGGAAGTGAGGAGGCTGAGAGCGGCCGGGATTCGGAAAACCGCGCGCTCGGTCATCGCGGACCCCTATTTCTTCTCGGCCGGCTTCTTCTCGGCCGGTTCGTCCTTCTTCGCCGGCATCGCGAAGCGGGAATCGTCGATCGGGACGTCGAGCTCCACCTTCTCGATCGTGATCTTCTGTTTCTGCGGCTGTCCCTTGAGTCCGCCTTCGAGGGAGTGGGGAATCATCAGCCCGCGTATCTCTTTGTAGTCGCCGATCGTCTGCTCGCTTTCCTTTTCCGTCCCGCGCACCGTGCGCTTCCCCTCGGTCTTGATATCGAGATACGAATCGGTATCGAGATAGAAGTAACGAATGTTGCCGTTTTTCAACGAGACCTTGATTTTGTAGGCATCGGTCCCCTCGACCTTCTCTTTGCCTACAAGCTCCACCTTGTGACCTTTGGCTTTCCAGTCGACCAGAGGACCGTCCATGTCCGCCTGCTCCTCGGCGTCCCTCAAGTCCTCGGGCGACATCGGCTCCGCGTTCTTGCCGCCGCCGAAGGGATTGAGAATCCACCCTTGTTTGCCGTCGTACGCCTGGCTGAGCGTCATGCCCTGGACGACGATGTCCAGGCGAACCTTGTCCGGACGCTTGCTTTCGATCAAGAGCGGCGCCTCCATTCCCGGGCCGATGGTCGTCTTGCCGGTGATCCTCATCGTCTTGACCGCCTTGAGCTTCTCCAGGCCGCCGCGGGCCTGGATGTTCTTGGTGACGACCTCATCGACGGTCTGGGCTGGGAGAGCGGCGGCGAAGGCGAGACAGGCGACCAGAACGAGAGCGACGCGTCGAACCATGGAGTCCTCCTTGTCTGGAGGCGTAAGCATATGTCGCGGATGGGAAGAAGTCGGTAGTCGGTACGATCGCTCCCGGTAGCATGATCTGGAAGTAGTAGTGCTCGCCCGTCGCGGAGGGCATTGCCGCCACGGCATAGGCGAGAACGAACCCCACGGCCACTCCGAAGACGGTGCCGAGCGCCAACGAGCCGACCTTCTTTGCAAACCATCCGATCAAGACGCCGGCGATCAGGCCCTTGAAGGTCGAGCCGATGACGATGCCGACAATCTGCGGCCGAACGGCTGGCGTGAACCAGGCGGTCAGGCCGTCCAGGACCCCGAGAAGGCCCCCGAGAACCAATCCGAAAACCGGTTTGTTCATTCTCTCACTCTCCTACCGTTCTTTTAAACGCCGGAGTCGATTCCTTTAGCGCCCGAGAAAAAGAATCAACAGCGTGCGGACCACCAGGTAGGTCGCCACCAGGAAGGTCGCCATGCGGTGGTGGGATCCGAACCGCCGGAGCTTCTCGGGCAGGGTCTCGCGATGGGCCTCCGGCACGTAGCGCGCGATGTCGGCCGAGAGGGCGTGCGCGTCGGGATAACGCGCCGCGGGCTCGCTCTGCGTCGCCCTGGAAGCCACCGACCGGATCGCGCGGGGCGCTCTTGCGGGAAGGCCGGACGCATCCAGCAGGAACACGAGGATGGGAAATGCAAGCAGGCTGTGACTGGCCGCATGTCGCGTCCCTCGGCGGCGGTAGCGGCCGAGGACGCTCGGTCCGTGGGACGCCGGGGAAATGAGTTGATGCATGCTAGGCCGGTCGTGCTGAGCATCAACCGAATCGAGCAGGCCCGCTCTTTTCTGGCCGGGCACTTGCGGCGCACGCCGGTGGAGGAATCGCCGGGGCTTTCGAAATCTCTCGGGGCGCCCGTGTGGCTGAAACTCGAGATGCTGCAGGTGACCGGCTCCTTCAAGGTGCGCGGAGCGTTCTGGAAGCTCTCGCGCCTGACAGAGGCTGAGCGACGCGCGGGAATCGCGACGTGCTCGGCCGGTAACCACGGCAAGGGGATCGCCTGGGCGTCGCGGCTTCTGGGGCTGGCTCCGACGATCTACGTTCCAAGGAGTGTCGATCCCGCCAAGCACAGCGCGATGGTTGCGTTGGGGGCCGACGTGATCGTTTCGGATTTCGATGGCTACGATGACACGGAGGTTTGGGCGCGCGAAGAGACCGCTCGGAGCGGGAAGGTCTTTGTCTCCGCGTTCGACGATGAAGACATCATGGCGGGAAACGGCGGCACTCTCGCGCTGGAAGTCCTCGAGGACGTCCCGGATGCCCGAGGATTCCTGTTGCCGGTGGGTGGCGGCGGTCTCTCGGCGGGCTTCTCGTTCATCGCCAAGGAACGATTGCCCGCCGCAACGGTCGTTGGGTGCCAGCTCGAGGCCTCGCCGGGGTTGAAGCTCTCGCTCGAGGCGGGTCACGCCGTGACACGCCTGCCCGCGGTCGAGACGGTCGCTGGCGGCATCGAAGGGGGCCTCGGCGAGAAGCCGTTCAAGGTGCTGCGCACCCGCATCGATCGGGTCGCGCTGATCAGAGAGGAAGAGATTCTCCAGGCCGTACGCTGGACGCTCGAGTCACACCAATACGTGATCGAGCCCTCCGCCGCGGCGCCCGTCGCGGCCTGTCTGACGGGCAAGGCCGGGCGTTTCGATGCGCCCGTGGTCGTCGTCCTCTCCGGGCGCAACGTCGCGCTCCCGACACTGCGGCGGATTCTCGGCTGATCTCTAGCGACCCGGCTCCAGAGCCGCTCGGTAGTAAACGCAGTCGCGTCGCAACGGGCACGCTTCGCATCGAGGGTGGTTACGTTTGCAGAGCTCCTGGCCGTGCCGGCGAAGGAGCTGGTACGCCTCGATGCGGGCGGCGCAGGTTCGTGGGATCTCCGAGTCCGCGGCGGCCTGCGCAGACTTGTAGGACTTCGAGTAGCTCTTCCCCTCCTTTCCGAAACCGAGCCTCAGCAGTACCCGCAGCGCGTTGGAATCGAGCGCCAGCATGGGAGCGCTCCCCGAGAAGAGAAGAACCTTCTCCGCGCCCGGCTCGCCGATCGAGGGAAACTTCTGGAGAGCCTTGATGGCTTCCCTGGGCTCGCGACGCACGGCGGCGGAGAGATCGCCGCCGAAGTCCTCGAGCACGATCGAGGCGATCGTGCGGAGCTTCTCGGCGGTTTGCTCCGCCACGATTCCTTTGCAGCCGACCTCGTTCAGGGTCGACGCGTCCGCCTGGAGGATCTTTTCCGGTGACAGACCAACTCGATCCCGCAGCATTCCAAACGCCTGGTCTCGCCTCTCGTCGTCGGTCAGGTAGGCGACATTCTCGTAGAGGATCAGCTCGAAGGCGTCGGTGACGTTGGGAGGTCCCGGCTTCCCGTACAACTCGCGCAGCGCGTCGAGGACGCGAGCAAGCAACGGACGCGAGCCAGATTTCTTTTCTCGCTTGGGAACAGCCACCGGTTTTCCCAACGGTCCTCGGTCGGAGTCTCTCACGCCTTGCTTGACGCCGGGCAGTCCCGAACATACTGTCCCGTTCGACGAACACGCCGGGCCGGTCGCTGTCGCAACAATCTCGGAGGCGCCCATGAAGGGGTTTCTGGCTCTCGCTCTGGGCACGGTGAGTTTGGCCGCGGTCGGCCAGGAGAAATCCGCGGCGCGAAGCGGGCCCATCACGCTGACGCCTGGCCCGAAGACCATCGCGTGGGGCTACTACGATGCGACGACGCCTCCCGTTTTGCGCGTGCGCTCAGGCGATACCGTTCGGATCCAGACGCTGATCACGACGAGCCCCGCCAGACTCGAGGCCGCAGGCCTGCCCTCCTCCGATGTAGAGCAGGCGTTGCGTGACATCCATCAGCAAGTGACGAATAAGGGGCCCGGCGGCCACATCCTGACCGGGCCCGTCTTCGTGGAGGGAGCGGAGCCGGGGGACACACTCGAGGTGCGGATCCAGTCGATCGCGCTCGCTCTGCCGTACGCCTACAACGCGTTCTCCCCGGGACGGGGATTTCTGCCCGAGGACTTTCCCTACGCGCGGATGAAGATCGTTCCGCTGGACGCTCGCCGCATGGTGGCGCGTTTCGCCACTGACGTGGAGGTTCCGCTGCATCCCTTCTTCGGGAGTCTCGGTGTCGCGCCTCCACTGGTCTCCGGCCGCGTTTCCAGCGGGCCACCCTGGGTGCATGCGGGCAACCTCGACAATAAGGAGCTTGTAGCCGGGACCATCCTCTTCATCCCGATCCACGCGCCCGGCGCTCTTTTCCTGGCCGGGGACGGGCATGCGGCGCAGGGTAACGGCGAGGTGGACATCACGGCACTGGAGACTTCACTGGTCGGCACCTTCCAGCTCGTCGTCCGCAAGGACCTGCACTTGCGCTGGCCTCGCGCCGAGACCCCGACGCATTACGTCACGATGGGGCTTCACGAAGACTTGAACGAGGCGACCAAGCTGGCTGTTCGCGAGATGATCGAATTCCTCGTGACGGAGAAGCGATTGAGCCGGGACGACGCCTACATGCTGACGAGCGTGGCGGCCGACCTCGCGATCACGCAGCTGGTGGATGGGAACAAAGGAGTCCACGCGATGATCCCGAAGAGCCTCTTCGCCTCCTCTCGGTAGGGAGCGCGGTTGCGTCCGCTGGGAGAACGTTGAGCAGCGCGCAAAAGCGGAACGGCGGCGTGAGCGCTCTGCGCCGCGATCTGGGGACCGTCGAGTCCTACGCCGCGTTGATCGGTATCCTGATCGGCGCCGGCATCTTCAAAGTCACCGGGCAGGCGTGGCTCCTGACAGGGCCGAGCGTGATCTTGGCATATCTCGTCCTGGCGCCGGCGGTGCTGGCGACGTCCGTCGCCTACAGCGTCTATCTCTCGACGCCGCTCGGCCGCGAGCCGGGCGGCGAGTACACGCATTTGTCGCGCACCTTCGGGGGCTACGGCCTCGCGTTCGTGGGCGCGTGGCTGAAGATCATTTCGTACATCGGGGCGCTCGCCTACCTCGCGCTCGCCTTCGCGGAGTATCTCGTCGAGCTGTCCGGCGGACTTCTGCACGCCGGGGATCGGTTGGCGGTCGCGCTTGCGGCCCTCGCTTTTTTTTATGTCGTGCATGTCGTCGGGGTGCGCTGGTTCGGACGCATCCAGGTCGCGATGTGCGCTCTGCTGGGTCTCTCGATCCTGGTGCTCGTCGTGCCGGGCCTTTTCGCGATCCACCCGCCGAACTACCGCCCCTTCTTCACTCACGGCTGGACGGGATTCGCGGCCTCGCTTCCGCCGCTCTTCTTCGCGTATGCGGGGTTCGAGTCGCTGGCGCAGGCGGCGGGCGAGGTGAAGGACTCGACGAGGCGGCTTCCGATCATCTTTACCAGGGGAATTCTGGTTGCGACGGCCGCCTATTTCCTGATGTCGGCGGTGGCGTTCGGTGTGCTTCCAGGCGCGCGTCTGGCGGCGAGCGCGGCTCCGATGGCCGAGGCGGCCAGCGTTTACCTTCCGGTAGGGGCCGCCTGGTTTGTCGGGCTCGGCGCCGTCATGGCGCTGACGACGTCGGTCAACGCGACGATGCTCGTCCCGTCGCGGCTTGCGCTGATGCTGGCGCGCGACCGGCTTGCGCCCCGGTGGCTGGGCTCGATCCTGCCGGCGACGGGAACGCCTGTCCTCGGGCTCACGATCACGTTCGCCGCGGCCGCGCTCCTGCTCGTCAGCGGCCAGGTCTCTCTTGCCTTGAACATCGCCGTTTTCGCGCTCGTGGTCCTTTACTTCCTGCACAGCCTGGCGCTCTTGATGCTTCCGAGCGCGAACCCCGCCCTCTTCGCCTCCGTGACGGCTCGGGTGCCGCTCTCCGTCCAGCGCGCGGCCGCCGTGATTTCGATGGCCGCGATGGGAGGGTTGATCGCACTCCAGGTGGCGCAGGACTCCTCGACGCTCTCTCGCCTCTCCTTCGCGCAGCGAATCTCCCAACACGCGCTGACGACCCTGGAGCTGTGCGCGACGTGGGCCGCCATCGGCACCGGGATCTACGTGCTGGGCCGCCGCCGCGGAGCGCGCGAACGGCACGACTACGAGGCGGCGTTGAAGGCAACCAGCCCCTGATGCGCGACCGCCACCGCGAGGAGTTCCCCTCACTCTCGCGCGGGATCCATCTCCTTTCTCACAGCCTCGGGCCGATGCCTCGCCGCGCCCGGGAGTCGATGACTGTCTATCTCGACCGCTGGGAACGCTATGGAAGCGAAAACGCGTGGGAAGCGGAGTGGTGGGATCTCTCGCGAAAGGCGGGCGACCTTCTCGGACGGATTCTCGGGGCGCCAGCCGGATCCGTGGGCATCCAGCCCAACGCGTCGGTCGCGGTCTCGGCGGTCATCTCTTGTCTGGATTTCATCGGCCCGCGCAGGAAGATCGTTACGACAGCGCTCGAGTTTCCGACGATGGAATACATCCTGCGCGAGCAGGAGAGGTCGGGCGCGCGGCTCGAGGTCATTGCATCGGAAGACGGCGTCACGACTCCGATCGACCGCCTGCTCGAGGCAATCGACGAGGACACGGTCCTGACGGCTGTCTCGCACGCGTCCTACCGCAGCTCTTTCCGGCTGGATCCGCGGCCGATCGTGGAGCGCGCGCGCGAAGTCGGCAGCCTCGTGCTCCTGGACGTTTACCAGACGGCGGGAGTGCTGCCGCTCGAGATGGCCGGTTGGGGAGTCGATTTCGCGGTGGGCGGCACGATCAAGTGGCTCTGCGGCGGCCCCGCCTGCGGATACCTGTTCGTGCGGCCGGACCTGCTGCACCGGCTCGAGCCGAGGTTGACTGGCTGGATCGCGCACGCCGAGCCCTTCGACTTCGCGCCCGGGAGAATCCGCTACGACAAAGGCGTCCGCCGGTTCGCGCAGGGGACGCCCTCCATCCCGGCGCTCTACTCCTGTCTTCCCGGCCTCGAGATCCTTCTGGACGTCGGAGCCGAGACGATCGCGCTCGAGTCGCGGCGCCGCACGCGGCGGATGGTGGACACTGCGCTCGATCGCGGTTGGAACCTGAAGAGCCCTGCCGAGGCGGAGCGCCGCGGCGGAACCGTGATGCTCGGCGCCGAGAACCCCGAGCGCCTCGCCGACGAGCTGTCGCGCCGCGGCGTCCTCGTCGACTGGCGGCCGGGAGTCGTACGGATTTCCCCGCACTTCTTCAACACCGACGAGGAAGTCACGCAGACGCTGGAGATCCTCGCGGAGCTGCTCGGGTAGGACTCAGTTCGGCGCGGAAGGCGCCCCGGCCCTGCGGCATTCCCCGCGGGACCACGCGGCCGCCCTCGTGGGGCTGGAGGGAAATTGTCCAGGCGGCCGCTCGCGAAATCGCTGCAAGTGAGAGTAATGGCGACTGCTTCCTTATGGCCTGTGCAGACTAACGCGATTTCGAGGGTCCCTTCGGGGAACGCCTCCGGGCCGGGGCTCACAGCGAGGCTTCCGTGCCGCTGGGCGGGTTGAAAGAGAAGGCCTCTTTTAGCGCGGTCCCTCCGGGCGATATCGCACGGCCGGGCTGCCGGCGGGATAGAAGAGGCCATACAGCTTCAGCGGTTTCGTGCCGGTGTTCTCGAGGCAGTGCGGCTGGCGGCGGCGCAGGTAGACGCCCCAGCCGGGGCCGACCGGCGCCGAGGAATCGCCGGACCAGAATCGCGCCTCGCCTTCGAGGATGCACACGACCTCTTCGTACTCGTGGAAGTGATCGGGCGCGCGCCCCGGGGGAATGAAGCCGACGAACTGAGTGACTTGCTCGCAGCCGCTGTTGCCGTCGATCAGGACGCGAAACCAGCGCCCGTCCCCCGCGCGCTCCGTCGGTTGATCCTCGAATCGGACCACCGAAGGGCCGGGGTCGATTGAGTCGGCTTCGGAGCGTGCCGCCTCTTCGAAGAGGATCCGGACACCCGGATCGGGACAGCGCGAGCTGACCAGCAGAAGCGGCGTCTCTCCCGGATTGGATAGCGCGAGCCGGGCTCCAGGACGCACGAAGATCCCCGTATCCGGCGCCACCCGATGTCGCTGGCCGCCGGCGGGCAGGTCTCCGCTCCCGGAGACGACGAAGAGGACTTCGTCACACTCCGGGTTGCACCACGCCGTCGCCGCCCCGGGCGCAATTTCCAACACGTTGAGCGAGATTGCGTCCGCGCTGCGCTCGCGCCCGACGTGCCGCCAGACTCGGACTCCTGCCTGCGCGACGGGCTCTCCCTCTCGCAGCTCGAAGGCCCGGCACCCTCCCGGCAGCTCCATCGCCATGGGACGCGAATCTATCTCGACGAATCCTCTCGAGCATGGCCGCGCGGCGATTGGACTATTCTTCGCCCGTGGCCGACCCGAACGCCCGAATCGACGCCAAGAACCGCGACTTTGCCCGCTTCGAGCAGGTGAAGAAGGAGCAGGAGTACCGGCTGGCGGAGGCCGAAGCCGCGGAGCAGTTCGACGAAGACTTCCGAGTCCGCACCTGCGACCTCGCTAAGTTTTTTCGCGGAACCGAAGAAAACCGGCGCGCGTTCGCGCAGGAGTTGGGCGAGGGGCTCGAGCAGATCGGGTTCGCGATCCTGGAAGGACACGGCGTCGATCCGCATCTCTACGAGGAGGCGGCCGCCAGGACCGTGGACGTCTTCACGCGGCCGACTCTGGAAGAGAAGTTGCGCTATCGGGCAGAGCGGCACGGCTCTGTCAACCAGGGCTACTTCCCGATCAAGGAGACGAGCGACATCCATCCGGACTTAGTCGAAGGGTGGGTCTTCTGCCGGCGGGCGTTTGATCTCGACGACAGCTCCTCGCGCGCCTATCGCTGGCAGGACTTCTGGCCGATTCCCGGCGCCGAGCCGCTCTTTCGCCGCCTCTGCCGGGAGCACGAGAAGCTGATCCTTCCGATCATGCAGAGCGTCCTGATGTACCTCGGCTGCGATCCCCACCTCTACGACCGCCGCCTCTCGGCGACGAACTTCGGCCTGCGGTTGAACTACTACCCTCCTGTCCCACCCGAAGACGCCGCGTCGGGCGCGGCGCGGCTGCTGGGACACGAGGACGTGGATCTCTTTACACTGGTCCCGGCTCCGCGGATCGAAGGGCTCCAGGTCTTGAATCGCGCCAACGGGCGCTGGATCCGGCTGAACGCCCCTCCCGGCACGATCATCCTGAACACCGGCGACTACATGCAGCGGATCACCAACGACATCCTTCCCTCCACGACCCACCGCGTCTCCAAGCCCCGAGACGCGGCGCTTCTGGGGCAGGCGCGAGTCTCGTTTCCTTTCAACGTGTACATCCGGGAGGACGAGATCCTGGAGGTGCTGCCGGGGTTGCCAAATCCGAAATACCCGCCCGTCAAGGCGATCTCGTTTCATACCCGAATCACGAGCAAGTACTACGGCGACGACTACGCCGTCGACGAGTAAAAACGCGCGTCAACTTGTCGCGCGGGTCCGCCGGCGAAATAATCGCGCTCCGTCGAGCCCCAGGAAGCAAGAAAGGCGAAAAGGAGAGCCATGAAGATTGTCCGCGTCGTTCTCGCAGGAATCCTGTTTCTCGCTGCTGCCGTTCTCGATCTTCCCGCGCAGACTCCATCCAAGGCGCCCGCTCCCGCTCCGGGGAAGCCGGGCGACGCGAAGGCCGCCGCTGAGAAGAAGAGCGAAGAGAAGAAGAGCGAAGAGGAAACTCCGACGGCGCCCGGCGCCCAGCGGGGCTTCAAGTTCCGCAACATCGGCCCCGCGGCGGGAGGAGGACGCATCACGGCGATCGCCGGCATTCCGGGCAACCCGAACGTGATCTATCTCGGCTCCTGCTCGGGCGGCGTCTTCAAGACCGTCGATGGCGGCGTCTCCTGGAAGGCGGTCTTTGAGAAATACCCGCCGTCGATCGGCGCGATCCAGATTGCCCCCTCGAATCCGAATCTGGTCTGGGTCGGCACGGGAGAGGCCAATCCGCGCAACAACGTCATCGACGGGCACGGCGTCTACTTTTCGCCGGACGGGGGAGCCTCATGGCGCTTCATGGGCCTGGCCGACGCCGGTCAGATCTCGCGCATCCTGATCGATCCGGGTGATCCCGACACGGTCTACGTCGCGGTTCTGGGGAACATCTGGAAATCCAATCCCGATCGGGGAGTCTTCCGCACGACCGATGGCGGCCAGACGTGGAAGAAGGTCCTGTATGTCAACGACGAGACAGGCGTATCGGACCTCGTCATGCAGCCGGGCAATCCGCGCGTGCTGATCGCGGGAACGTGGCAGTTCCGCCGCTACCCTTGGGAGTTCGTCGGCGGCGGGCCGGGCTCAGGACTCTGGAAATCGACCGACGGCGGGTCGACCTGGAAGAAGATCGAGAAAGACCTGCCGGAGGGACCGCTCGGCCGCGTCTCGCTCGCGATCGCGCCCTCCAACGGCAGCCACGTCTACGCCTTGATCCACGCGAAAAAAGGGATCCTCTTCGATTCGAAGGACCTTGGAGAGCACTGGGAAAAGCTGACCGACTCGCGCCTCATCGATGTCCGCCCCTGGTATTTCTCGGTGATCGCCGTGTCGCCGGCGGACGAGAACAGGCTCTATTTCGGCTCCTTCAACCTCGTCACCTCGATCGATGCCGGAAAAACATTTCAGACGAACAACCGGCGGATTCACCCCGACTACCATGCGCTGTGGATCGATCCGAAGGACCCGGAACGGATCCTCCAGGGCAACGACGGCGGAGCGCTCATGTCGTCAGACGGGGGCAAGTCCTGGCGCGCCTTCGACCTGCCGCTCGGGCAGTTCTACCAGGTGGGCATCGGCACGGATATGCCCTACACGATCTGCGGCGGCCTGCAGGACAACAACGCCTGGTGCGGCGCCTCCAACTCGCTGGCGCGCGGCGGGATCAGCAACGCCGACTGGTACGTCGTGACGGGCGGCGACGGCGAGTGGGTCGTGCCCGCTCCTTCGGATCCCAACATCATCTACGCCGACTCGCAGAACGGAAACATCTCGCGCTTCGACCGCAAGACGAAACTTTCGCGCAACATCCGTCCCTACCTTTCGGGCGCTTCGGAGATGGCTCCGGCGGACCTGAAATATCGATTCAACTGGACGACCCCGATCGCGGTCTCCGCGACCGACGCCAACGAGGTCTACGTCGGGGGCAACGTGGTCTTCAAGTCGACCGACGGCGGACTCCACTGGACGGCAATCAGTCCGGACATCACGCGCAACGACAAGGCGAAGCAGAAGGCCTCGGGCGGTCCGGTCAACCTGGATCTCTCGGGCGCCGAGACGTACGACACGCTCCTCTCGCTGACGATCTCGACGGTCGATCCGAAGGTGATGTGGGCCGGCTCGGACGACGGTCTGGTCCACGTGACGAAAGACGGCGGCAAGACCTGGACAAATGTTTCGGTCAAGGCCGGTCCCGAATGGGCGCGGGTGTATCAGATCGATGCCTCGCCCTTCGACGCCGGCACGGCGCAGCTCGTCTATGACGGACACATGCTCGGCAACCGAAAGCCGCACGTCTACCGGACGACGGACTACGGAGCGACGTGGACAGGTATCGCAAAGGGGCTGCCGGACGACGCGACGGCCTATGTCGTGCGCGAGAACCCGAACAAGAAGGGGTTCCTCGTGGTCGGCACCGAGCACGGTCTTCACTACTCGACGGACGCCGGCGCGAGCTGGAAGAAGATGACGCCGGAGTTCCCGATGGTGCCGGTCTGGGACCTGAAGTTCGTCAAGGGCCCTCACGATCTCGTGGTCGCCTCCCACGGCCGCGGCATGTATGTTCTGGACAACATCACGCCGCTCGAGGAGATCGACGCCTCGATCGAGGGCAAGAACCTCCACGTCTTTTCCATGCCGCCGGCGGCGCAGTGGCAGATCTGGAACCGCGGCGGTTTCGGCATCGGAGAGTGGACCGGGCCCAACCCGCCCGCGGGCGCCACGGTCGATTACTGGCTGAAGAAAGAGATCGTGCAGACCGAGGAGCAAAAGAAGCTGCGCCGAGAGCCCGTCAAGATCACGATCACCGACGCGAAGGGCAACCCGGTAGCGACCGAGTACGGGCAGGCCAAGGAGGGCATCAACCGGCACGTCTGGCAGCTGCGCTATGAGGGCCCGAAGAAGATCGCTTTCGGCAAAGAGGCTCCGCCCTCCGAGTTCTTCGACCCGAACCGGGGCCCGGACGTTCCGCCGGGAACATACAAGATCACCGTGACCGCCGCGGGGGAGAGTCAGACGCGCGACGTGACGGTCGGGCCCGACCCGCGCTGGCCGGTGGACGCCGAGGTCCTGCGGGCGCGGGCGAAGGCGGCTCTCGAGGGACGGAACACGGCTTCCACGGTCAACGAGATGCTCAACCGCCTGGACGTCTGGGAGACGCAGCTGACCGCTCTGCCCAAGCTCGTCGGCGCGGGCGGCGACGACCCGGAGCCAGCGAAAGCGAAAAAATACGAAGCGGCCCTGAAGGCGGCCAAGGATCTCAACAAGAAGGTGAAGGATCTGAAGGACAAGGTCTTCCACCGCGACCTGCAGCGCGACACGCCGTCGGACACGCTGCACTTTCTCTCCGACTTCCAGGGGAAGGCCTCGCGCCTCGGTTTCCTGACGGGAGCCTACGGCGAGCTCCCGCGAGACGTCGCTCGCGAGGAGGCGGCCGCGATTCGCAAGGACGCGGAGGGCTACCTCGCTCAGTTCAACGCGATTCTGGCGACCGATGTGCCGGCCTACAACAAGGTGGCGGCCGAGCAGGGCGTGCCGACTCTCTTCGTTGGAGAGGCGCTCTCGATTCCGGCGCCCGCGGTGTACTGACGTGCCCCGAGCGATCACGAGCGGCGCCGTTCTGTGGATCGGGGCCGCGGTGGCTCTCGCCGCGGCTTCGGCGAGGCACGTGCCGACGGTGGACGATCTCCTGAATACTCCGACCCTCGGCGCCGTGCAGATCTCGCCGGACGGTGCGCGCGTGGCGTACACGGTGACCTCGGCGAACTTCAAGGAAGACGCCTTCGTTTCGCAGATCTGGGTAGCCAACGCCGCGACGGGCGAGACTCTTCAGATCACGCGCGGAGACAAGTCATCCACTTCGCCTCGGTGGTCGCCGGACGGACAGTGGATCGCGTTCCTCTCCAACCGGATCAAGGACAAGAACCAGGTCTTCGCGATTTCGGTCGCGGGAGGGGAGGCGGCGCAGCTGACGAAATCCGAGACGGCGATCAACTCCCTCGCCTGGTCGCCCGACGGAAAGACCATCGCGTTCGCCGCGCCGGAGCCGGACTTGCAGGCCAAGAAGGATCGGAAGGAACACCTGGCCGACTACGAGGTCGTGCGCGGGGACTACGCCTTCGTGCATCTCTTCACGCTGGACGTTGCGGAAGCGTTGAAGGCGCCGGTGAAGGGCAGGCAGCGGACAAAGGGGACGGACAAGAGCGTTTCCTCGTTCTCCTGGTCGCCGGACGGCGCGCGCATCGCCTTCGCCGCGACCAAGAATCCGGACCTGATCCAGAACGTGACCTCCGATGTCTACGTGCTGAAGCTCTCCGATGACTCGATCGCAGGGATCGTCTCGCAGCCCGGCCCGGACACGAACCCGAAGTGGTCTCCCGACGGGAAGCAGATCGTTTTCCAGTCGGCGATGGGCAACAAGCGTTACTTTGCCAGCAACACGAGGCTCGCCGTCGTGCCGGCGCAGGGCGGGACCGTGCGGTCGCTGACGCCGGACTTCGACGAGGATCCATTCCTGATCGACTGGATGAGCGGCGGGGTGTACTTCGCCGCGTCCCGCAAGACCGCCTCGCATCTCTTCCGTCTGGATCCCGCGACCGGCAGCATCGAGGCCGTCTCCTCACCGGACGGCTTCATGGGCAACGGCTTTTCGTTCTCGAAGGATGGCAAACGCGTGGCGTTCACGGCGGGCTCCCCGACTTCTTTGCCGGAGCTTTTCGTGTCGGATCTGTCGCCGTTTCACCCTCGGGCGCTGACGAAGATGACGGAGCAGGCGAAGGACTTCCTGCTCGGCTCGAGAGAAGTCATCTCCTGGCAGAGTCAGGACGGCGCGACGATCGAGGGGGTGCTGATCAAGCCCGCGGACTTCGATCCGAAGAAGAAGTACGCGCTGCTCTGCGTGATTCACGGTGGCCCGACTGGGGTCGATCGCCCCGTCCTGCTGCAGCCGGACGCGCGCTACTACCCGTCCGACATCTGGGCGGCACGCGGAGCTCTGATCCTGAAGGTCAACTATCGCGGCAGCGCCGGCTACGGCGAGAAGTTCCGCAAATTGAACGAGCGCAACCTCGGCGTGGGGGACGCCTGGGATGTGCTGTCGGGCGTCGACTCCCTCATCGCCAGGGGTTGGGTCGATCCCGCCCGCGTCGGCTGCATGGGCTGGAGCCAGGGCGGGTACATCTCGGCCTTTCTCACGACCTCGACGACGCGATTCAAGGCGATCTCGGACGGGGCGGGGATCTCCAACTGGGCCACCTACTACTACAACACGGACATCACCCCGTTCACGATCAATTACCTCGGCACGGATCCGGTCGAGGATCCCGAGATCTATCGGAAGACCTCGCCGATTTCCTACGTGAAGGGCGCCAAGACGCCCACCTTGATCCAGCACGGCGAGAACGACAAACGCGTCCCGATCGCCAATGCATACGAGCTGCGGCAGGCGCTCGAAGACCGCGGCGTCCCGGTGGAGATGGTCGTCTACAAGGGCTTCGGCCACGGCATCACCAAGCCCAAGGCGATGCGCGCTGTCATGACCCACAACCTCGCATGGTTCAACCACTACATCTTCGGCGACCCCAAGCCCGACCTCGCGCACCCCGACGTCCCGAAGAAAGATTCGAAGGCCGACAAGGACGACAAGGACGAGGAGAAGAAAACGGACTGAAGGACTCGGAGTGGCGCGGCCAGCTTACGGCCAACGATTGCTATTTGAGCGTCGCCACGGCCGCTTTGAAGTTCCCCGTGTAATCCCACTTCTCATCCCCGAAGGTCCCGTGCCCGGAGAGCTTGCCTTCGACCCGTGTGTCGGTGAAGACCGCAGGCTCGAAGGAATGCTGATCGTCCCGGTTCACGATCGCTCCGCCGAACTCTTTCGCGTACGTCCAGCCTGTGCCGGAAGGTTTCTTGTCCAGTCCGAGCGTCACGGAGACTCCGTGGATCTTTCCCTCGCGCGCCAGGTCGGTCAGCTCGAGCCGATACTTGTCGTCCAGGACGTTCTTGGGCACGGCGTTATCGGATAGCAGCACGACGACGACCGTTTTGGTCTTGTCGTTCATGTACGGCTGCCGGCGCACCGAGACGTGAGTGAGCTTGTAGGTCTTTCCTCCCGCCGTCATCGAGCCGGTGACCGAATCCGCGTCGGCCGCCGCGGTCGCGCTCGGAAGAAGAAGGAATACGGGCAGAACGAGAGCGAGGAACGCGCAAAGGGACGTGAATCGAATCGGTCTCTGCATGATGGCTTCCCTTCTTCGACTCGCGATCACGGGCCGATTTACCGCGAAGAATAGTGCACGAAGACCCGATTCCTGTGGGGGCGGTGCGATCTCCTGCGAGACCAGCGTCGATGAATGAGAAACGAAGCAGGTAAGGATCTTGCAGCCTTTTGACGAATGTGCTTTTTTCTACAGGAGGTGGGCATGAAACGCGTTTTGAGCTTCGCCATCGGGATCCTTTTCTCTGCAACTTTTGCTCTGGCGGCCGATCAGACTTGGACCGGCCAGATCAGCGACAGCGACTGCGGCCGGTCTCACAAGTCGGCCATCGAGCATGCCGGCAAGAAGCTGACCGACCGTGACTGCACCCTGGCCTGCGTCAAAGACCACAACGCCAAGTACGTCTTCGTCGCGGGTGGAAAGATCTACAACATCTCGAACCAGGACTACGCCGGGCTGCAGGAGCACGCCGGCCATACGGTCATGCTCACCGGCGAGATGACCGGCGACGCCATCCAGGTCTCCAATATCGCAATGCCCGCAAAGTAGGGGGAGAAGAAGTCTTAGTTGCGCTCGCCTCTTATCTGTTGACTGTTCGCGCGGGCGGGCGCGGATGAAGTTCGGGGATCGTCTCGGCGCGGTGGGCCGTGCCGTCGAAGAAAGTCTTCACCCTGGCCCAGACCATCGCGCCGATCTGACGGCCGAGCGCGCGGCCCGTGAGGTCTCCTTGCGCGAAATGGATTCCGCCGTAACGGCGTGACATTCCCGCGGCATCGGCGGCGTCGGAGAAGGTCGGCCACGAGAGCGTGACGTCGTTGGTCGGAACGACTCCGGGCTCTCCGACCGAGCTTCTGGCTTTGATCGTTACGGAGTTGCCGAAGGCATCGCTGCCCGTGAAGGACTTCAGGATCTCGGCTCCCGCCGCCGAGAAGACGCTGTGCCCGGAGAAATACTCCGGAAACGGGGGAGTCCGGACAGTCGAGAGCTGATAGGGCTGCCAGTCCTCTCCGCGGATCGACCGCGTTCCCTGGAAAGGGCCGCCCCAGGCCGTGATCATCTGACCCGCGAAGAGGAAGTGGATTGCCGTGCCCGGCCTCTCGGAGTCGTAGGCGCGCTTGGCGTCCCAGGCGCAGATGGAGGCGTCGAGCAGAGCGTTGGAGAGAGCGAAGAACATCTTGACGTCGTCGTCGAGGGAGTGGGTGTCGCGCCGCGAGACGAACTGGGCAAACAGCGCCCAGTGTCCCGGCGGGAACTCGGAGCTCGGGCCGTCGGCGAAGTACTCGGCCGTCACCTTCTCGACGTCGTTCAACCCGGCGCTCAGCGTGATGATCTCGACGGCCTGGTCGGTATACGCCTGAGACGGATAGGTCGCCGGCGGGCCGGGACGCAGCGCGGAGCCGGAGGCCAGCGCGAACGGGATCACGTTGCCCCAGTGGGGCGTCGTGTAGACCTGAGTCTGGGCCACGCCGGAGGAGTTCACGACCGACAGAGGCTGCCAGCGGTTGGGGTCGGTGACCGTCGTCGGCGTGTTGACGGCCTGGTAACCCGTGTAATCGGAGTAGGCACCGGCATGCAGGTCTCCGAGCTGGTTCGATCCGTCCCGATGGCGCAGGTCGAGCACGGCGGCAGCCGCCAGGTTCCCGACGCCCGAGGCGGTCGCCGGATCCAGCGAGGCGTCGGAAGGGTCGTAGCCCTGGCTCCGGAGAAGCGTGTCGTACCGGGCCTTTTCGCTCGGAAAGAGATCAACCGCCGCTCGATAGGCCGCGAAGCTGACCGCCTTCAATCGGTTCGTGTCGGTGGCTTCGGCCGGCGGGCGCCGCCACCCCCGCCGCGCAATCGTCGAGACCGCCGTTGCGTCATAGGCGGCCCACGCATCGAACATGCAGGTATGAAGGACGGCGAGCGCCCGCGCCACGATCGTCGGGCCCGGCGGATTGTCCCGAACCGCCTGCAGGAGGGCATCGTCCCACACGACGACTGCGGTGTCGGCGCCGCGCGCCGGGGCGGCCGCGATGCGCGCGGCCAGGATGAGCAGCAGGGTGGGAGCGCACGATCGCCAACGAGAGTCCCTTATGCTCATGAGATGCATTCTCTCCGAAGATCGTTTCTGGCGTCCGCCGTTGCAATTGGACTGCCTGTCTCCGCGGCTCTTTCCGGCTGCGCGGCGAGCAGGCCGCCCGCGGAGCCGGGTCCCTTTCGCCGGGCGGACCTGGTCGAGCTGACGAGTCTGGATCCGACGATCCATCTCGACATCCGTTATGCGACGCCGGAGAACATCGTCCACCGGCCGGTGTATCGGGAGGCGCGCGCCTTTCTCCAGCGTCCAGCCGCGGAGGCGCTCGTGCGGGCGCATCGCACGCTCTCCGAAAAGGGTTACGGCCTCCTCGTCTTCGACGGCTACCGGCCGTGGCGCGTGACGAAGCTCTTCTGGGATTCGGTGCGGCCCGATCAGCGGGCTTTTGTCGCGAACCCGCGCAAAGGCTCCAAGCACAACCGCGGCTGTGCCGTCGATCTCTCGCTCTACGATCTCGCGACTGGCGCAGAAGTCCCGATGCCGAGCGTCTACGACGAAACCTCGGAACGGGCCTCGCCGGACTATCGGGGAGGGAGCGCCGATCAGCGGGCTCACCGCGACCTTCTCCGAAGCGCGATGGAAAAGGAAGGCTTCACGGTCGAGTCAAACGAATGGTGGCACTTCAACTACAGGGACTGGCGCGAGTACGCGATTCTCGACATTCCCTTCGAAGCCATCGCGCCGCGTTGAGCTCCGGGCCTCTATAATCCGCGGATCTTCGGAGATTCCCCGTGAAGGCCAGCGACACCACCGCCGTTCTCCCGCCCCTCTACGCCGGCTGGATCGATACACTGCTCCTGTCTCCGATTGCGCCGGAGACTCGCGCGACATGCGAGGACTGCGCCATGTGCGCGCCGGAGGGAACGCCTCTCTCCGCCAAGGCCCTTTATTTCAGCCCGCTGGTGAAGTGCTGCACTTACCAACCGCGGCTGCCGAACTATCTCGTCGGGCGGGCGCTCAACGACGAGGACTTCGCGTTTTCGGCCGGCCGAGCGACGCTCGAGCAGCGGATCGATCGCGGACTGGGAGTCACGCCGCTCGGCATCGATCAAGCGGCGACCTACGGCCTCGTCTACCAGCATGGGCAAGAGGCGTTCGGCCGTGCCGAGTCCATGCGATGTCCGCATTACCTCGAGGAAGGGGGAGGCCGGTGCGGAATCTGGCGGCATCGCAATTCTGTTTGCGCGACCTGGTTTTGCAAGCATGAGCGCGGAGCCGTCGGGATGGCCTTCTGGCATCGCCTTCGCGACCTGTTGATGGCGGTCGAGGTGAGTCTGGCGGTCTGGTGCGTCACCGAATCGGATCTGGATGCGGACGCGCTCGCGTCTCTCTTTCCCGAGCGGCCGCGCTCGGGCACGACGATTTCGTTGAGCGCGGCCGATGTGGACGGCCGCCCCGACGCGGCCCATGCGCGCCGAGTCTGGGGTCGGTGGCTCGGACGCGAACGGGACTTCTACCGCGACAGCGCGCTCCGGGTGGGTCACCTCGGCTGGGAAGACGTCCTGCGGATCGGAGGCTCGGAAGTCGTTGTTCGCTCGCGCCTCGCGCGCGAGGCTCATCAGGCGGTCCTGTCGGAAGAACTGCCCGACCGCCTCTCGCCGGGGAGCTTCCATGTCCTCGCGACGGACCGGGAAAACGTTCGGGTCGTCAGCTACACCGGCACCGACCCGCTCGATCTCGCGCCTGAGATTCTCGAGATCCTGCCGTACTTCGACGGACGGCCGGTCTCACAGGCCGTCCGCGCGATCGAGAGAGAGCGGGGTGTACGGGTGGAAG
>JBKPDV010000058.1:0-13559 GCA_046728075.1 Acidobacteriota bacterium
CTTCTATACCCCTCAATCCCGTGGCGTCCTGAACAGCTCCTCGAGCACCCTTTCCTTCGACGCCCCGACCTTCGGCACGCTTCAGAGCTCGTTGGAGCAAGGCAGCTCGGGCAGGGACGTCGGTTTCCAGCTCAAGGGTTATCTCATGAGCGACCGCCTGGAGTATCGCGCCGGCGTCTTCGCCGGTCAGCGCCAGGGGCCGACTCCTCAGGGGGCCGGCTCGCGCAATTCGCCGCGTGCTGCCGCGCGCGTCCAGTACGACGTCTTCGACACGGAGAAGGGATACACCTATGTCGGAACAAACCGAGGCGCAAAGAAGATCCTCGCCTTCGGCATCTGGGGCGACTCGCAGGGAGACTTCAAGGCCTATGGGGGCGACGTCATGGCGGACATCCCGGTCGGAAAGGACGCCGTGACCCTCGAAACCGACTATCTCTTCTACGACGGCGGGAAACAGTTCCAACAGGTCATCGGAGGCGTCGCGACGGCTCTGCTTCCGAAGCAGGACGCCGTGTTTGCGCAAGCCGGCTACTACTTCCACGCGCTCAAGCTGCAGCCCTTTCTCCGGTACGAGCGGCTCGACTTCCGCGAAGAGCGCTTCCAGACCGGCGACCAACAGCGCTATGGCTGCGGCCTGAACTGGTACGTTTCGGCTCAGAACCTCAAGGTCACCCCCTTCTACGAGCGGATCGTGTCGAAGATCAAGGCCGCGACGGCGACCACGAAAGACACAAATCATTTCGGCGTGCAACTGCAGTTTCTGTACTTCTAGCGTCGCCTTGCTTCACGACGCGTGCTCCCCCGGTTTCGTCCTCATGTTCGCCGTGCTTCTCCCCATGCTCGTCTGAGTCATGCCGACGTCGGAAGTCTTTCTGATCGCCGGCTGCATCCTCGTTGCGGCGCTGCTCTATTCCTCCGTCGGTCACGGCGGCGCTTCGGGATACCTCGCGGCCATGGCGCTCTTCGGCCTGGCTCCTGCTGTCATGCGGCCGACCGCCCTCGTTCTGAACCTGCTCGTCGCGGCGATCGGAACGATCCAATTCGCCCGCGCCGGCCACTTCTCCTGGCGGCTCTTCTGGCCCTTCGCGGCCACGTCCATCCCGATGGCTTTCTTGGGGGGCACGATCACGCTGCCAACGACGACCTACAAGCAAGTACTCGGGGGCGTCCTCTTGGTCGCGGCCTTTCGCCTGTTCCTCTCGCCGAAGACCGGGACCGGGGAGGCCACCCGGCCAGTTCCCATGGCGCTCGCCCTGTTGATTGGATGCGCCATCGGGCTGCTCTCGGGCCTAACCGGCGTGGGCGGCGGCATCTTCCTGAGTCCTCTTCTGCTGGTCTTTCGCTGGGCCACTCCGAAGACCACGGCCGCGATCTCGGCGGCTTTTATCTGGGTCAACTCCGCCGCGGGACTTCTGGGACGGCTCGCGATCGTCCACTCGATCCCTTCCGTCGCCCTGATCTGGGCCGTCGCCGCGGCCGCGGGGGGTCTTGCCGGCGCGCACTACGGGAGCCGCCGGCTCGCGGGTCTGACGTTGCGGCGGCTGCTCGCAGTCGTTCTAGTCGTGGCGGGCGGGAAGCTCCTGCTGGACTGATCCGAGGATTCTGCTGCCGGTTCCGCGGCTAAGATCTCGCGGAGGAGGAGGCGAGCGATGCAGGAAAAACCGGGGCCGCCGGATCTGCCGAACAACCCGACCCTCGCGGACGTCATCGAGCGGAACATTCGCACGGTCGCCGGTCTCCATGCCCAGGCTCGGAAGGACCGAACGCTTCAGGAGCACATCGCCGACGTCATCACGCAGTTCTCCGGCCGCATGTCGTTCGTGTATTTCCACGTCGTCTGGTTCGGCGTCTGGATCCTGATCAACACGGGCCATCTCGGCATCCGCCCCTTCGACCCGTTTCCCTACGGTTTGCTGACGATGGTTGTTTCTCTCGAAGCGATCTTTCTCGCGACATTCGTTCTCATCAGCCAGAACCGGTTGAGCGAGGATGCCGACCGGCGAGCCCATCTGGACCTCCAGATCGGTCTTTTGACCGAGCACGAGCTGACGCGCACGCTTCAGATGCTCGACGCGATCCAGGACAAGCTCGGCATCGAGAACGACTCCGACATCGAGCTCGCGCAGCTGGAGATGGAGACCCGGCCCGAGGACGTGCTGGCGGAGATCAAACGCGTGGAGGAGTACGTCAAGGCCCACCCCGAACGCTGACGGAAATCGAAGCCCCGGCCGCGTGCTAAGTTCCTCCGCCGTGAAACGGTTGCTCCTCCCGCGGCGCGTTTTCATTCCGCTTCTCATGCTTCTCGCCGCGATCTGTTGCGAGCGCCGGGAACAACCGGCGGGTGCGCCCGAAACGCCGTCGGCTCGTCCGGCCGCTGTCGAGAACGACGATGTCACCTCGCGGAATCAGCGGCCGCGCGGCGGGCCGAGTCCGGTCATCTGGCTCGGCTTCGACGGCCTGGACTGGGAACTCCTCGATCGCCTCGCCGCCCAGGGGAGGATGCCCAACTGGAAGCGGTTGACCTCGGAAGGCTTCAGCGCGAGGCTGACGAGCGTCGTTCCCCTGATCTCTCCGATTCTCTGGACAACCGCGGCGACCGGTGTCGGGCCCGATGTTCATCGTGTGCTCGATTTTCAGGAGGTGGACCCGAAGACCGGACAGAAGGTCCCGATCTCCGGGCTCTCGCGCGCCGTGCCGGCTGTCTGGAATCTGGCGTCGGCGGCGGGACGAAAGGTCGGCGTCGTGGGCTGGTGGGCGACCCACCCCGCCGAAGAGGTCAACGGGTTCTTCCTCTCCGATCATGCGAGCCCGATCCTCGTGGACAGGCTGCCGCTGGAGGGCGCGGCCTTCCCGACGACTCTTCAGGCAGGATTGGCGCAGGTCATCGCCCGCGACGGAAAGATCTCCGACGCGGATCTGGCGCCCTTCCTCGACGCTCCGGTGTCCGAGATCGCCGCGGCCCGCACGAGCGGCGCGGGTCTGGAGAACCCGATCGTCGCGCTCTCGCGGATCCTCGCTGCAACGCGCATCTCCCAGCGGGCGGCTCGGGACTTGTACGACAAGAACCTCCCCGACGCGATGCTGCTTTACTTCGAGGGCACCGACGAGATTGGCCACGTCTTTGCGCCGTTCACGCCGCCCCGGCTCGCCTGCGTCTCCGACGCCGACGCCGCGCGATACCGAAGGGTCGTCGAGACGTACTTCGGGGTCGTGGACCGGATCCTCGGCCAGTGGATGCGGCGCGCGCAGGAGGATGGAGCAACTCTTCTCGTCCACTCCGACCACGGCTTCAAGTGGGGTGAGGACCGGCCGTGCCAGTTCGCTTCGGGCAACGTTGCGACGGCCGCTTTCTGGCATCGGATCGATGGAGTTCTCGCGGCGTGGGGCGCGCACGTGAAGCCCTCCGCCGAGCGCGGGCGGGCGAGCATCCTCGACGTCGCGCCGACGGTCCTCGCGCTGCTCAATCTGCCCGCGGACAAGAGCGTGCCCGGACATCTCATCTCGGCCTTCGGCGACGTGACTCCTCTGCCGCGCGGAAATCTGCCGCCTCTCCTCGTCCGACGCGTGCCCGCCGAAAAAATGTCCGCCGAACAATCGAGCGAGTACGCGCGGAAGCTCTTAGCACTGGGTTACCTCTCCCCCTCCGAGACACAGCCGCTCGCTCCAACGGGAGGCGATCGGCCCGGCTTGACGGAAGGCGCGTGGAACAACCTCGGCGTTTACGAGCGCGAGACGCGGAAGAACTTCGCCGCGGCGCGGCAGGATTTCGAAAAGTCGCTTTCTCTGCGGCCCGACTACTACGCCGCGATGTTCAACCTCGCCGTGCTCTACCGCTCAGAGGGCGACACCAGGAAGGCCGAGGAGTGGCTCCTGCGCTCTCTCGCAGCCCTCAAGACCGATCCGAGCCCGGCGGTCACCGCCTGGGCGCACGAGTACGAGAAGCAGGGCAAGGCCGCGGCGGCCAGATCTCTTCTGGAGCAGGCGATCGCCCGCTCTCCCGACAACGAAGCGCTCGCCCGCGAGATCGCCTCTCTTCTCTACCGCGGCAAGGACTGCCGCGGCGCCATCGCAAAGCTCGGGCGTTTCGAGGAGACGACGAAGGACCCGAAGACCCTGAACGCCCTGGCTCTCTTCCACACCTGCCTCGCGGATCGGGAAGCCGTGATCCGCCTGCTCGAGCGTTCTCTCGCGCTCGCCCCCAATCAGCCGGAGATCGCCCGCCTCCTCGCGACGGTCAAGAGCTCCGGCACTTCGCGATAGCCGAGCCTATGGCTCGAGATCGAGTGCCGCTCGAAGCCCTCCCTCCAAGCGACGAACCAAGAGGGGTGGCAAGAGGCCGATTCGTTCCGCGAGTTTGCCTCGGTCGATCGTGGCGACTTGATGACAGAGAGCAAGGCTCTGTTTTTTCAAGCCCCCGGAGCCGGCCGGCAGAAGGACTGCCGTTGGCCCGCGGCGATTCTGAGCGGCCGACGTCGAGAGTGGAATCACGATGACGGACCGCCAGGATGGAGTCTGATTAAAGGCATCGTGCGAGACGACCAGAACCGGTCGCCGACCGCGCTGTTCCGAACCCGAACGCGGAGTCAGGTTCGCCCAGTAGATCTCGCCTCGTCTCATTCATTCTCTCGCAAGGACTCCAGTCCGCCTTCCTCAAGCTCTCTGTCGAGGTCCGCCTGCCCGCCCGCTTCCCGCCGTGCGTACTCGGCGATCGATTCGTGGAGCTCCATCCGGCGCTGTTGGGCGAGCCACGCCTCCAGCGCCTGGCGGGCGATGGCAGTCGCGGGGCGCCCACGTTTCTGGGCCACACCGCGAAGCCGGTCATACAGCCCCTCGGACAACGGGAGATGGAAATTCCGAGCCTTGGCAATTTTCATGGCCAGTATTATGCCATGGAAATATGACTAATAAATATGGCAATGGCCAAATCGAAGAATTGACCGACAGCAGGAATCGTGGATGACCACGAAACAAAAAGCCGGGGGCGCGATGCCCCCGGCTTGGTAAATGAGTCGAGTCCGGGCTAGTAAGTGACGATCGCCGACAGAATGAACCGCCGCGCCGGCGCGTAGGTCGTCGGCGTTCCGAATTTCGGGTTGAGGTTCGACGCCGGTATGCCCACTGTTGAAAGGCATGGACTGGCCTTACAGAAGTCCCGATCGACGGTGAGCGCGGGCTGCGTGTTGAAGGCGTTCAAGAGTCTCGCCTCGAGGCGCAGGTTCGCGGGTCCGATGGGAAGGGTTTGGGCGACGAGCAGGTCGAAATTCGTCCAGGAGGAGTTGCGCCGGCTGCCGGCGGGCTCGATCGGCATCAAGTCCGTGCCGTTGACGGGGTCGAAGCCTCTTGCCTCCCAGGGCTGGCCGCTTTGAAAGCGCAGGTAGCCGCCCAGGATCGTCTTGGTCGGGAAGGTGTAAGTACCGAAGAGCTTGGCGATATGCGTGCGGTCCCCTTGCAGAATCCCCTCGTGGTTCGGATCGGTCGGGAAGAGGCCCGGTCCGTCTCCGATATAGGAGGAGGAGTAGAAGATCGCGTTTCCTGACGTGTCGAGATCCCAATTTCCGTCCAGCCGCGACAACGTGTAGGAGGCATCCAACGTCCAGTCGCTGCCGTAGGCCTTGCGTACCTGGAGGGTCGCTGCCCGATAGCGCCGGTCAGCCGGGATGTTCCCGTAGCGGAAGTTCGAGCCGTCGCCGGTGGCGGTGAAGTCCTCGATGATGTCGGTGGACTTCCGGTACATCCCCCACAGCTCCGCCGACCAACCGTTGCCGATCGGCCTCGCATAACCTGTGATGAGCTCGTCGGTGTAGGTCGGGTCCATGTTGGGGATGACCAGCTTATTGGTCTGATTGGCCCGGACGACTTCCGTGATCAAGGCGCCCGTCGTCAGGTTGATGTAATCGTCCACGCGCAGGGCACGGAACGGTGCCGCCGAGCGAGCCAGCGACTGATTGTCCATGTTGTCGTACCGAGCAAGGTTCACGTAAGCCTTGTCGTGGACCTTGCTGTCGACCTCGTAGGAGATGCCGATGCGCGGCTGCCACTGCTTGCTCCAGGGAATGTCGACACGGCCCGTATAGGTGCAGGCGGGCGTGGATGGATTGGTGCTGCAGGGAGGAATCGCGCTCGCGTTGCCCGGAGTAGTGATAACGCCGCGAATGAAAGAGAACGAGCCGTCGTCGTTGGGGATGAAGTAATCCTCGTTGACGAGGACTCCCAGGTTGACCGTCAGGCGACTCCACGTCATCTGATCCTGGAGGAAAGCGCCGTAAGTCTTCGCGCGCGAGATCTGTTCGAACGGGGGCGTCAGGCGGGCGCGGTAACACGGGCGCGCGGCGACCGGTCCGCAGTTGCTCGAGTCGGTGATGGTGATCGTCCCCCATCCGTCGGCCGCGCGGTTGAGGTCTTCCCGGTTGTTGGAGAGCGTGAATCCCGCGCGGATGTCGTGGGAGGCGCCGAGGAAATTTGCCAGGTAGGAGCCCTGCAGCCGGTACTCGTCGCGGAAGAAGTTCTGATCGTTCTGCGCGAGGTCGCTTCCCCCGATCCTCTGGCCGAGCGCGTTGGCCGGCGGGAAGATGTAATCCTTGCCGTTCGTCGTGGAATGCCCCGTGATGAAACTGCCGGAAAGATAGGGCGCCGCGGCGTTGAAGGGCGCAGCCTTGAAGGGGATCGGGGTGTTCGGCGCGACCGAGTTGTTGTCCTCGTTGTGGTTGAACCTCGCCTCAAAGGAGAGTTTCGGTGTGGCCGTCCAGAACCACGATCCGACGATGACACGGTCAATCGTCTTCGGCTGATCTCCTGCCGAAGGGGCGGTGAAGTTCCCGATGTCGGCGTTGTCCGCGGTGATGCCGCGATAGCGGAAAGACGCGTTGATCAGATGGCTCTGAGCGGGATTTCCTGTCAACTTGGCGAAAAACTCGTTGATATGGGTCTTGTTGTCGGGAACCGCTCCGAGGGTGTTCACCCGGTCCTGCTCCGTCTGACGGAGCAAATTGACCGAACCGTAAAAGAAGAGGTGATCCTTCCAGATCGGAGCCCCGACGTCTAGGCCGGGCCGGAACTTCTCGAACTGGCTCGTGATATTGGGGTCCTTGCTCTTGGCCGCGAAGGAGGCCGGCTGGTACTCGAGCCGCGCTTCGCCGTGCACGTCGTTCGTGCCGGACTTGGTGACGCCGTTGACGATGAAGCCGCCGGTCCGGCCGAACTCCGCCGTGACGCCGCCGCGCGTGATGTTGACCTCTTGGAGGTCGAGCTCGGCAAAGTCCTGAAAGAGGTCCCCGAAGAACGGGTTCCCGATGGTGACGCCGTCGTAGAGGTAGGTGTTGTCCTGCTTGCCGCCGCCGGCATTGGGCGATCCCGTCGAGGCATTGTTCTCCGCGACGCCGGGCGCCAGCTGGAAGGTGCCCGTGAAGGTGCGCGCCAGCGGCAGCTTCTCGATCGTTTCCTTCGTCGTGACGTTGGCAATCTCCGTCGATTTGGTGTCGACGAGGGGTGTGGCTGCGGTGACGGTCACTTCCGCGGTGGCCGTAACCCGCAGGACCGGATAGACCTCTGTCGTCTTGCCGAGGCTCACCACCACGTCCTGATTGAAGGAGCCCATACCCGAGAGTTCCGCGCGGAGCTTGTAGTTTCCGGGCGGCAGCGCAGCGAACCGGAAAACGCCGTCCGAGCGAGTCGTCGTGTTCTGTCCGGTGGGGATCTGCGGACCGCTGATCGTGACGGTCGCGCCCGGCAGGGCCGCACCGTCCTTGTCGCGTACGACACCGTAGACCTCGCCTGTCGTCTGCGCGACGGCAATCGGCAGCACGAGTGCAAAACAGGCCAACGCCGTCCAGAGGATTCGGAAACGCATAAGTCTCACTCCTTCACCATGCGCGAGGGTCGCTCGCGCAAAAATAGGAAGCATCGATTCGGAAGCTCGAAAGCAACTCGGGTTTCGTCTGTTCGCGGGGATTTTACTCTCGTTCGGCCCTGACGATGTCTTCGAAGATTTCTCGGCGACGCACGACCCGGAAGCCTCCGTCGTCGACCAGAACCTCGGCCGCCCGAGGCCGGAAGTTGTAGTTCGAGGCCATGGCGAACCCGTAAGCGCCGGCGTCCAGGATCGCGAGCAAGTCATTTTCTTGAACCGCGGGCATCGTCAGGTCGCGCGCGAAGAAGTCGCTGGTCTCGCAAATGGGCCCGACTACGTCCGCTGCCAGGGACTGTCCCCTTGGGGGTGCTACGGATTCAATCGGATGGATCGCGCTGTAGAGAGGGGGCCGGATCAAGTCGTTCATCCCGGCGTCGGTCACGACGAAGGTCTTGCCGGCGTTTTCCTTCACGTCGAGGACCCGAGTCAGGAGAGCCCCGGCCGGACCGACGATCGCGCGGCCAGGCTCGATTAAGATCCGCAGAGGAAGTCCGTCGAGGGCAGGCAGCACCGCGGCGGCATAGGCTTCCGGCGACAGGCCCTCGTTCTCCGGCTCGGCGATGCCGACGCCTCCGCCGATGTCCAGAGTCTCCAGGGCGAAGCCCCGATCGAGCAACCGTCGAGCGAGCGCGGCCAGCTCTCGGGCGGTCTCGGCCAGCGGCTCGGGATCGAGAATCTGGCTTCCGATGTGGGCCTGGACCCCGGCCACGGAAAGGTTAGGAAGCCGCCGCGCCTTCTCATAAAGCTCCTCGGCGCGGCCGATGTCGACCCCGAACTTGTTATGCTTGAGGCCCGTCGAGATATAGGGGTGCGACTTCGCGTCGATGTCGGGATTGACCCGAAGAGCGATGCGCGCCTTCTTTCCCGCCGCCCCGGCCGCCGCGTCGATCCTTTCGAGCTCCCGCGCCGACTCGGCGTTGAAGGCCAGGATTCCGGCCGCGACTCCGGCGGCTATCTCCTCCTCTCGCTTACCGACTCCGGAAAAGACGATTCGGTCGTGCGGAAAGCCGGATTCGAGGCTCGCCCGCAGCTCCCCTCCGGAAACGACGTCCGCTCCGGCGCCGAGCGAGGAGAGGAGCTTCAGGATCGAAAGATTGGAGTTGGCCTTCGTGGCGTAGCAGACAACGTGCGGGACCGCCGCGAACGCTCGATCGAAGGCCTCGTACCGCTCCCGGATTCGCGCGGCACTGTAGACATAGACCGGAGTGCCGACTTTGCGTGCGATGCGTTCGAGCGAGACGCCGTCACACGTCAGCTCCCCCTCCGAGTCCCTCACGAAGCCGAGCACGAGCGGGCACGATAGCAGAAGCGCTGTCGATTTCCCGCGACGGAAGATCAGTCGTCGCCCAGGATCACCTTGCGGACGCCGGTGGCCGGATCGACTTCGACCAATCGGTGATCCGGCGTGAAAAAGAGCCTGCTGGCAGGGCTGCCTGGCGAAGGACCGGCGAAGGGGTCCGTGGTGCTCCAGTAAGTAAAGGTCGCCAGCGGAAAGAGCCCTTCACCAAGCGTCTTGACCTTTTCGGTCTTCAGGTCGACCAGAAGCGAAGTCCATGAGGTCCACGGTGAAGCTGCGTCCTTCGCGCGAATGGCGACTACGAGTTTGTTGGGGGAGATCTCGCCGGCTGGAAAGATCGTTTCGGCGTATGGCAGACCGATTCCGACCGTTTCCTGCCCATGAGCGTCGAGGACGCGAAGGCGGGCCTGGCTCTCGTTCGACTCCAAGAGCATGATCCGTCCGTCCGAAAGAAACGTCGCGGATCTCGCCTTCCAGCCGGGAGCGGGAAGCGCGGTTAACGTTTCCCCACTGCGTCCGTCGACGAGGAAGAACGCCCGCTCGAGAGGATCGCGGACCAAGAGCCGATCGCCATCGGGAGAAGGTCTCAAGAGCAGCCAGCCTTTTCCCAGCGGCCCGATCTCGCCTCCGGGCGCCGCCTTCCGGGCCGTCCAGTCGAAGTCCAAGATCCGAATTCGGACGGGATTGGAACTCGGAACATCAGGGATCTCGTAGACCCGCAGCAGATCGGACCGCGGAAAGAAGAGACGGATGTGGGTCAGCGGCGAGAGTGCCGTCGAGCCGAGGAAACGCCCCGAGCCGAGATCGTAGACGGAGAGAAGGCCGGGCTCCTTTCCCTTGGGTTCGGCGACAGCGAGCCATCGGTCGTCGGCGGAAAGAGCGAGCTGGCACCAGCGCGAGGAGGAAAAGATTCTCGTGGGGCGAAGAGCGGACGAAGGAGTTTGAGAATCGAGTGTCAATGCCACGAGCTCGTAAGGGGGCTGCGCTCCTTCCAACCACAGCAGCGTCTTCCCATCGTGCGAGAAAGCGGTCCGAGTTTCGTTGGAGACATCCGGGAGTCGGCGAAACACCCGTCTGTCCCCGTCGTAGGCGAAGGCGGGCTGATAGTCAAACCGATGCCGCGCCTGCCCGCCTGTGATCAACCAGGCTCCCTTCGGCGCGGCCTCAAACCATCGGTCGGTCAGATCCTCGGGCCCGGCCGAAAGAACAAAGCGTGTGTAGGCGACAAATCCGAGCACGCCGACGGCTGTGACGAGCCAGAGAACAGGCGAAAGGGCTCGATGCGCAGCGCGGATGTCGGTGCGGCCTCGGGCGACTGCCCGGTAGCCCGCAGCCAGGAATCCGAGCCAAACGATCACCGCAAGTCCGATCCAGCCCCATCTCAGCGCGACCGTGGCGTGAGCGCGGACGAGAGGCCGAGCCGCGAGAGCGACGGCCAACGCCGCCAGTCCGAAGACCAGGACGTCGGCGCCGATCAGCGGCGATCGCGAGCGAAGCGCGATGCTCGACGCGTGCGACAAGGGAATCAGCAGCAACGAGAGCGCCAGGAACGGCCACAGAGACCATCCCCAATCCACTGCGAGATTACCGCCGTTCACGAGAAAGGCCGGCAGGGTCACGAGCAGCGCCGCGGCGAGGGCGAGCGAGGCGACTCCGGCCAGCTTGCCGCCCCAGATCGCGGCGCTCGAGAGCGGCCGGGCGAAGAAGAAGCCGATCCGCCGGTCGGAAATCCCCTGCGACAGCGTCTGAAATCCGAGCAGGATCGAGAAGCCGGCCGCGAGGGTGACCGCCCCGAAGAAAGCGCTCACGGACCGGACCTCCGTCGCATGGGCCCCGTGTAAGTTGCGCACGACCGGAACGGCGATCGGACCGATGCCCGCGATGAGCGCGGCGAGGAGCGCCATGCGGTTCCCGGCGATCTCTCGCCTGGCGACGGCGATCAAGCCTTTCATCGCGGGCCTCCTTTGGCGATTGGCGTCTCCGCGGCTTTTTCCGCGGAGGATTCCCCGGCGACGGCGAGGAAGATCTCCTCGAGCGACATCGGAGCGACGTCCGCGTCGACGACGCCGTCGGTCGAGCGAAAGCGCTCGAAGGAAAGGTCGTCGTAGTTGGAGACGATTGCGTCGACTCCCCAGCCGCGGACCTTGACCTTCACCGCCTCAAAGGCGTCCAGCTCCGTGCCGTAGGCGGAACGCGTCTCCGTGATCTGGTTGCCGTAGCGGATGCGGCGGAAGCGGGACTTCAGAGTCTCGGCATCTTCGTCGAGCACGAGGTGGCCGTCCTTCAGAATCCCGACGTGCGTCGCGATCCCTTCGATGCCAGAGAGGTCATGGGTCGTGATGAAGACCGTTGTCCCGCGGTCGGCGAGCTCCCCGACGAGCTCTTCGTAGAGCGTTTTGCGCGCGACGACGTCTAAGCCCAGAGTCGGGTCGTCTAAGACTAGGAGCTCGGGCTGGTGACCGAGAGCGACGGCGAGCATGACCTCTCCCTTCTCTCCCTTCGACAGCTTCCCGAACGGGACATCCGTTGGCACGCCGAAGCGCTCGAGGCGTTGATTGACCGCCGCCGGGTCCCAGGATGGATAGAGCCCGCGGCAGAAATCCGCGACGTGGCGCGCCGTCATCGCGGCCGGCGCATCCGGCTCCTCGGGCACGACGCCGACACTGGCCATCAGACGCGCGCGCTTTTTCCAGACGTCCTCGCCGAAAAGCAGCGCTCGGCCCGACATCGGCTTCTGCTGACCGAGAAGGCACCGGACCAGAGAGGACTTGCCCGCGCCGTTTCGGCCCAGGAGCGCGTAGACGGCGCCGCGCTCGACCGCGAGCGAGACTTCGGCGCAGGCCTCCGTGCGCCCGTATCGCACGGTCAGCCTCTCGACGGAGACGATGCGGTTCTCGCTCATGGTTACTTTCCTCCGGGCCGAGCGCCGTCGCCCAGGTGTTTCCAGGCGGAAGCGAGCTCCCGCTCCGCCTCTTGCGCCTCCGCACCGATCGTCACGGCGAGGCTCGCGTAGCGGGTCGCTCCCTCTTTGAGGGTCTTCGTCCGCTCGCTCTTTCCCATCGCCGGCGGTTTGTCGGAGACATACGTGCCTTCGCCGCGCCGGACGGTCAGAACGCCGGACTCCGCGAGCCGCTGATAGGCCTTGGCCACTGTCGCGGGGTTGATCGAGAGCTCGCGTGCGAGATCGCGAACGGAGGGTACGGCCGCGCCGGGCACGAGCGCGCCGGAAGCCACGAGGCGGCGGATTCCCTCCTCGATCTGGCTCCAGATCGGAACGGAGTCGGCGGGGTTGACGTGCAGCACTCGCATTTCAGTATCGGTGTATTACTACACTAATACAGAACGCCAGCTCCGTCAAGAGACGGCGCTATTTCTCGATTGGCGTGCCGGCCCGTCCCGGCGTCGGCTCCTGGATCGGAAAAGCCGGAGCCATGGCGGCGTGGTCGCGAAAATCGTAGCCGCGCACGCCCCTGGCCAGGCCCGCAACGAGCGCGGCCACCAACACCGTCGCGGCTCCTCCCGAAACGACCGAAACGGTCACGCCCACGACGGTCGAGGCGAAGAGGGAGGCCACCAGTCCCGCCTCGAGCTCCCCCAGCTGCGGGCCGCCCATAAAGAAGATCATGTTGACCGACGTCATGCGGCCGCGGAGGCGATCGGGCGTGATGAGCTGCCGCAGTGTCTGCCGGATGACCGTCGAGATCGCGTCGGCGAAACCGGTGGCCGCGAGCGCCGCGAGCGTCAGCGGGAAGCTCCGAGAGAGGCCGAAGACGATCGTCGCGGCGCCATAGGCGGCGACGGACACGAGGAAGACGCGGCCCTGTTTGGACGGGAGCGGCCGGATCGAGACCAGGATCGATCCGATCAGCGCTCCGGCGGCGGGCGCGGACACGAGGATGCCGTACCCGCGCGCGCCGACTTTCAGGACCTGGTCGGCGAAGATCGGGAGCAGCGACATCGCGCCCGAAAAAAAAGTCGCGAGGAAGTCGAGCCCCATCGTCCAGACCATCAAGGGCGTCGTGAAGACGAAGCGCAATCCTTCTCGCAGCGACTTCCAGGGATGCTCGTGCTCGAAGCCTTTCTCGGGAGCTCCGGAGGTGCGCATCGTAACGAGCGTGAAGATCACCGCGAGGAACGAAATCGCGTTGAGGAGATAAAGGAGAGCGAGCGCTCCGGTCTGTTCCGGCGCGCCCACGGCGGAGAGGCGCGCCGCGGGGATGTGGAGCGGGCCCGTGTGTCCCGCGATGATCAGACCGGCCAGAGCCGGGCCGCCGATCAAGCCCGCCTGAAAAACGGAGAGATTCAATGAGAGAGCGCCGGGCAGGTCTTCCGGCGGCACGAGCCGCGGAATGAGCG
>JBKPDV010000059.1:0-13712 GCA_046728075.1 Acidobacteriota bacterium
GCAGGATTCCACAGCGCCGGTATCCAACGTCCGAGCCTGTCTCGGCGGTGAGCTCCTGCGCCCAGCGCGCGTGAAGAGCCCGGCTCTCGAGAGCCAAATCGAAAAACGTGCCGGGTTCCTCCGCTTCGATCTGCGGACTCAGGAGCCCGGCCGCCGCGCTGGAGGACTCCGCTCCGGGCTGCACCCGCTCGACCACCGCCACCGTTCGGCCTCGGCCCGCAACCTCACGCGCGATCGCGCATCCAATCAGTCCTCCGCCCACGATGACGACGTCGTAACGGGAGGCGTTTCTGCTGCGGGTCACCATTTGCGCTTCGGGTGGCTCGCGAAGTACTCCTCCAGCGCGCGGCTGACCAGACGCGCGGAGACGTAGGCGGCCGCTCCCCCGGCCAACGCCGTCAGGAGGGGGGCGAAATCGGATCGTGACGCAAGCGCGCTCCGAGCCGCGCGTCCCGCTCCCCGGCGCAGAGCAGCGGCCCCGCTGGCGATCAGCAGAGACGCCGCCGCCGCGACCCCGCGTTCCACGATCGTCGTGGGCCGGCGCCGCGCAAGCGCGATGGACTGCGCGAGGCGGTTCAAGGAAAGCGCCTGAAAGGAAAGGTCCGCCGCGGATGCGAGCCGGGGAAACAGCGGCTCGCCGGCGGAGGCGACCGCTCCGACTGCCGCGCAGCGCCAGGCCACGCGCTTCGTCAGCCGGCGGACGACCTCCCCGTCGGACGACCGCGGATGGCGCGAGCGGACGCGCTCGACCTCGCGAGCCACCCGGGCGTCCTCTTCGAGCAAGACCGTTCGCGCGAGGGTTTCGTACATGGGAAGAATCCTATAGGACTTGCCTCTCATCAGCTTTCAAGAGTCGGTAGTCGGTAGTCGATAGTCGGTAGAAGAGATTGGCCACTGACTCAATGCAGGCGAATTCTGCCGAACCCACTACCGACTACGGACTACCGACTACCGACTTCTGACTCGCGACATCGGAATTCCTATCGCCCCTGCGTGTTATCTTTCCGCGTGTTCTACTCGAAAGGAGATTGCGTGAAAAAAGCCGCCCTGGCCTTGCTGCTGGCCTGCGCCCTTCCGGTCTTCGCCGCGCCGGCCCCGGCCAAGAAGGCCGCCGGAAAGGAAAAAAAGATGACGACGCCCCGCGACTACGCCAACACTCTGGTCACGCTTCAGACCGATCTCGGGGACATCACGATCAAGTTTCTTTACGACAAAGCCCCGAAGCACGTGGAAAACTTCGTCGACCTGGCCGCGAGCGGCTTCTATGACGGAGTAATGTTTCACCGGGTAATCCCGGGCTTCATGATCCAGGCGGGCGATCCGCAGACAAAGAAGCCGGAGGATCCGATGCACCCCTATGGCACCGGCGGCAACGTCGTCAACGGACGCGAGGCGCGTCTGAAGGCCGAGTTCAACGATACCCCCCACAAGCGGGGGATCGTTTCGATGGCGCGGGCGGCCGACCCCAACTCGGCGTCATCCCAGTTTTTCATCGTCGTCAAGGATTCCAACTTCCTCGACAACCAGTACTCCGCCTTCGGTGAAGTGGTCTCCGGAATGGAAGTCGCGGACAAGATCGCCGCGACTCCGCGCGGAGCCAATGACCGCCCGACGACGCCCATCCACATCAAGAAGGCCGTCGTCACGCAGCCCAAAGGATAGTTGCGACGGGGGGACGGGGTGACGGGGAGACGGGGGTCATCGAGCTTTTCCCCCTGTCTCCCCGTCCCCCCGTCCTTGTCTCGAGCTGGCGGACGATTCTTTCGCCACTGATTCTGTGACAGCCAAACTGTTTCCTGAGGAGTACGCGGGCCTCGCTGCCCTGGCGAGCCGCACCCATCACGAGCCGGTCGACGTCGAGATCCTTCCTGGAGACGTCGGGCGGCGACGCTATCTCCGGCTCCATCTGACGGGCGGCAAGACGGTCCTCGGCGTCGCCTATCCGCCGGAAGAGACGGATTCCCGCCTTCGTTGGAACGCGGCCCGCGCTCACCTGCGAGAGCGTTTGCGCGTCCCGCTTCTGATTGCCGACGATCAGCAGGGGCACCAGTTGGTCGAGGACTTCGGACGCACGGATCTGGCGGGGTTGCTGGCGGAGAGACCGCAGGAGCGCGCTGTCTGGCTCGATCGGGCCGCAGCGGGGGCTTGCGCCTTCGCGGAGATGACGGACCCGGGCATCAATCCGCCCTTCGACGCTGCCTTCTTCCGCCGCGAGCTCGATCTGGCGCGCGAGGCGGTCTTCGACCTCTGGCTGAAGCAACCACTTTCCGACGACGACCGCGAGGCCCACGATCTCTGGGCCGATTCGCTCGCACGCGAGATTTCCACGCACCCGCGCGTCGTTTGTCATCGCGACTATCACGGGAACAACCTCTTTCCCGCGGGCGCAGAGGTGGGGGCCATCGACTTTCAGGATCTGCGATCCGGTCCCGACTCCTACGATCTGTCGTCCCTGCTGTGGGAGCGAACCACGCTCGACTGGATGACCGGAGAGCTCGCGCAGGCCGTCGTCGGCGCGTTCGTTGGGCGCCGCGAGCTCGACCCGAAAGCCTTCCAGGCTCGTTTCGATCGAGTGCTGCTTCAGCGCGCGTGGAAAGTCTGTGGGACGTTCGCGCGGGCCGTTTCGCAGGGACGGGGCGAGGCTTATCGCCGGTACCTTCCCGCGGAGATCCGCCTGGTCGGGCGCCTGCTCCGGCAGGAGGTGCCGGATAGCTCATTTCGCCGGGTCTACGACGCCCGCCTCGGGGTGTTAAGCTAGACGCCCGCTAAGGAGATACCGATGTTTGGCTCACTCGGGCTTCCGGAGCTGCTGGTCATTTTTCTCATCGTGATCGTCATTTTCGGAGCCGGCAAGCTGCCGCAGCTCGGGAAGGGTTTGGGCGACGGAATCCGCAACTTCAAGAACTCGCTGAAAGGCGACGAGCCGAGGAACCCGCCGCCCCCGCCGCCAAAAAGCTGACAGCTTTCAGCTTACGGCTCACAGCACTCCTCCAGGTGTCCTTCTCCAAGATCCGTATTCCGGTTGGCTCGCGGTATCTATATCAGAATTGACATAACGCAGAGTCGAAGCCCTTCGGCAACAGCAGGCTCCGTCTGGCTGAAAGCTGTCAGCCGTACGCTGCCAGCTACTTCTTCTTCGCGATATCCGGACTGACGCCGCTTCTCTCCCGCGGCAGGCGGATGTTCAGGATCCCAACTTTGTTGCGCAGCGTGTTGCGGTGGATTCCGAGCGAGTTCGCGGCTCGGCCGAGATTGCCGGACGAGCGCTTCACCGCACCGACGATGTATTTCTTTTCGAACTCTTTCTTGGCGAGGTCCAGGCTGATGCCGTGGGCCAGAAGTTCATCGATGATTTGCTGAAGCTGCCCGTCCAGGTTCACGACGATCCTCCGCGAGAGAAATTTCGGAAGAGAAGGCGCGGATCTTAGCAGAGGAATCGTTGATCGGGTAGCGGCCTTACGAAATTTTTTTTCGAACGCGCATCGCAAATTTTTGTTGCGGACCACGCGTGAAGTGAGCGACGGGATTAAAGAAAAATTTTTTCGTGCCAGAGGCCAACAGCGCCAAAAAAAGAAGAGGCGCAGGACGCGCCTCTCCGAATGTTTTTTGGACGAGCGGCCTCCGGCCGCGAAGAGTTACTTCACCTCGACCTCGTCTCCCACTTCGATCAAGTGAGCGGAGTCCGTCACTCGGGCGATCGCCCAACGATCGCCGACGAAGAGGACACCGACCTCTCCGAGGTACGTCCGGGGGACCACGACACCCTCCTCTGGCGCGATATTGACCCAGTAAGAGCCGACGGGCCTCAAACCAAAGGCCGAGCCGACGGAATACCGAAAGACGGTGAGGAAGTCGCCGGGCTGGACGCCGTTGGCGACGCCGAGGTCGATCATCACGGTCGTGTCGGCGCCGACTGCGATGATGCCGTCACGGGTAAAAACAACGCGGCCGGTCGGCTTTCCCGTCGGGGGATCGCCCGGTTGAGCCAGCGGAGTCCTGCGCGCGAGTGGAATGGGAATCGGCTCGAACTTCTTCAGGGAAGCTCCCAGGGGGATGTCGGTGCAGGCGTTGATGACCCGGACGATTGCCGTCCGAGGCTCGACGCTCTGCACGACCGCGCGGCCCCGGTATTGATAAAGACGGCCCATGCTCCTGCCGTTGACCGGATGGAAAATCTCCTGCTCCGCGGTGATCAGCCAGTAGGGGTCGCCGATTCGCAGGCCTCTGTCGTAACCGCCGGTGACATAGAGCAAGTCGCCCGTCATGTAATCGACTTGAGACTGGACGTTCTCGGCGCTGTGAACCTCGAGCGGGAAGGTTTCGTTCAAATCACCCAGGTAGCCGAAGCAATAGAGGTCGCTCTCGAAGCCGACCGGCTGAGGCGCCGACTCGCTGGGGATGACGGCGGCGGAAGGCTCCACCCGAACGACCGTCGAGGTCTCCCGAGTCGTTACGGTGGTCTTCCCCTGGATCGCCGGCTGTCGAGTCTGCGCCGATGCCAAACAGGCCAGCGCGAAGCCGAGGCCGAAAAGAGGACCCGTTGGCCGGAGGCGCATGGGGACGCTCCTTAAAATATATGGCGAAATTCGCCCGATACCTTAAATTACTCGCTCTTGCCGCGGCTGTCAACGGAGGCGGAGGCGGAGGGCTTGGGCGGGGCCTTTCCACCCCGCGCTTTCTTGGCATATTCGCTGCCCGGAAACTCCGCAATCAGGCGGGCCAGGTAGCGTTCCGCCTCCTTTTGGCGGCCGAGCCTCTTGAGAACCTGGGCGGAGTAAAAGAAGAGCTTGTCGCGCCCCGCATACTCGGAAAAGCGTTCTTCCACGATGGTGAACCGGGCAAGGGCCGCTCCCGGAGATCCTTTGCGCATATAGAAGAAGCCCACCAGGAACTCATGCTCGGCCAGAACGTCCGTCAGCCTTCGGATCCGCTCCCGAGCCTGAGAGGTGTAGAGCGAGTTGGGAAACTCCCGGAGCAGCGCGTCGTACTGCGAAATCGCTTCACGGGTCGATGTTTGGTCCCGGTCCGGCTTCTCGTGCTCCTTGTCGTAGCAGACAGCGAACTGGTAGCGGGCGTAGTCTCGTTGGGGCGCGCCCGGATACCGGTTCAGATAATCGCGGTACCGGAACCGCGCTTCCGTATAGCTGGCGGCGCCCCCCTGGCGGAAGTAGGAATCGGCAACCAGGAGCAGAGCCTCACGCCCCTGAGTGTCGTTGGGATAGGTCTCGAATACGAAATTCAGGTACTTGCGGCCGAGGTCGTAATGCTTCTTCGCCAGAAGGGCCTTCCCCTTCTCGAAGAGCGTCTCTTTCGGAGTGGCCAGCAGCTCCTGCGTGAGCTTGTCGGGCTTCTTGGGACCGCTGCTCGCGCAGCCGGCCATCAAGACAAGCGCGATGCCGACCGCTCCGGCTCGCAAGATCGATTTCCGCGTGGACAGCAGACGGGGGGACTGGCGGCCTGGGGGACGGGATGAGCTGACGCCGAGTTCCCACTCCCCGTCCCGTCTCCCCGTCCCCCCGTCCTGTTTCATCAAGCCCTCACAGTTCGAGTCGCCTGTCGAAGTCTCTCAATCGCGCCCCTCACATTCTGCTGCCCATAAATAGCAGTTCCGGCCACCAGAATTTCCGCGCCCGCAGCGGCCAGCGCGCCGGCGTTCCCCGCTTCGACTCCCCCGTCCACTTCGATGGACGCCCGCGAACCGGCCGCTTGGAGTTCCCCACGCAGAAGGCGGACCTTGGCGATGGAAGGCGAGAGAAAGGGCTGGCCTCCCCACCCCGGATTGACGGACATGACGACCGCGTAGTCGAGATCCAGAGAAACCGCCTGGAGCGCCAGCGTCGAGGTGCCCGGATTGATCGCCGCTCCCGCGCGCGCGCCTCCGCGACGAATCAGGTCGAGACAGCGCTGGAGATGCCGCGTCGCTTCGACGTGGACGGAGACCCAGTCGGCCCCCGCATCGAGGTATTGCGACAGCGTCGCCTCGGGATTCTCGATCATCAGGTGGACATCGAGCGGCAGCCTCGTCGTCTTCCGCAAAGCGGCAACCACGGGAGGCCCCATCGTCAGGTTCGGGACGAAATGCCCGTCCATGACGTCGACATGCAGGAGGTCCGCGCCACCCTCCTCCGCGAGCTGGACGGCGTCGGCCAGGCGCGCGAAGTCCGCGGCGAGCAGCGACGGCGCGATTCGAACAGTCATCGGGCAGCCGGCGGCGCCAGATCGGCGGCGCGGGACACCGTCAGCGAGACGACTTCACGGCTGCCGATCGGGTAGCCTGGCGGCGGAAACTGCTTGAGGATGGTATTTGGCGCGATTCCTTCATAGGACTCGAACCGCGCGCTCCCGACCCGAAAGCCCGCCGCTTCGAGTCTTCCCCGCACCTGCTCGGCGTCCTTGCCGACCAAATCCGGCATCACGTAACGCGCTTCCGGCGCTCCGCGGTTCGTCAGCACCTCGACGTTCGAGGACCGGGCCGCGATGGCCTCCGGCTCGGGATCCTGCGACACGATGCCGACTTTCTGGACCCCGTCCCGATACCAGGACACCGCTCCCAGCTCGAGGGACTGTTGGGAGAGCTTCAGAGCGGCGGCACGCGGCGGCAGACCCTCGAGGTCGGGCACCTTCAACTGCGCCGCCCCGAGCGAGACGACGACGTGAACGACCTGGGCTGGCTTGGCCAGAGACCCCCCCTCGGGCTGCTGGGAGAGGATGTGATCCTTCTGGACCTTCTCGTCCGGCCGGGCTCGGCGCGTTTCTTCCTCGACGCCCAGTCCCAGATCGTGGGCCGTCCGGATCGCCTCCAGCACGGTCTTTCCGGTCAGGTCCGGCACCGTGACCGAGCGGCCCACGATCGATTTCTGAAAGGCGAGCCAGGCCCCCACCGAAAAGACGCCGAGCAGGAGAAGCGCGTAAAACAGCCGAAAAACGACACGCATGGGCGCTGAAAGTTAGCATGGATTGTTATTCGTCCGGCGGGGCGCGGGGCGCTCGGCGCTGGGCGATAGGCGAAGAACGGAGCCGCCACCAGCCCCCAGCGCCCAACGCCCAGCGCCCTCTTCTGGAATTTGTCACCCCGGCACGCGATTTGTAACGGTGACATTGAAATGAAGTCGCACCGGCCCGAAACGGACCTCCCCAACTGGTTCTCCGACACCCGTTTCAAGAAGGCCGACCTCCACTGCCACTCCGTTTACTCGACTTTCAAGTATTTCCGCGTTGCCAATACCCGCGACTCCTACAACCGGCCCGAGGAGGTCTACCGGCTCGCCAAGGAGCGGGGAATGGACTTCGTAACGCTGACGGACCACGACTCGATCGACGGCTGCCTCTACCTCCTGAACAAGAACCCGGACCTGCCGGACTTCTTCATCTCGGAAGAGGTCGAGACCTACTTTCCCGCCACCCGCCAGCGCATCCACGTCAACGTCTTCGACATCGACGAGCGCCAGCACGAGGAGATCCAGCGGCGGCGGGGCAACATCTACGACCTGCACGAATACATCAAAGAGGAGCGGATCATCGCGTCGGCCAACCACATGTTCCAGAACTACCGGATGCGCAACTCGCCGCGCCACTACTTTGAGGAGATGCTCCGGATGTTCGACATCTTCGAGGTCAAGAACGGCGCGATGGCCTCCCAGCACAACCGGCTCGTCGAGGACCTGATGGCGGTCGTGCGCGAGAAGCGCGGGGCGGTTTCCCTGGTTGCCGGCTCAGACGCGCATACCCTCGGGCCCCTCGCCCTCGTCTACACGGTCGCGGAGGCGCAGAACGTCACGGACTTCCTCGAGAAAGTCCGCGGCGGAGAGTGCTTCGTCTGGGGAAGCGAGATGGGCTTCTCAGAGCTCCTGTCCGACGTCTACCGGATGGTCTTCCGCTACTACGGCAGCGTCCTCGACTGGAAGAATCCCGAGTTCACCGCGGGGGAAAAGGCGCGCCACCTGGCGCTCGCCGCCGTCGGCGCCCCCTTCTCCGCAGCCGGCGTCCCGTTCGCCATCACTTCCCAGAACTACATAAAGCAGATCTTCGTCTCCCGCAGGGTGGGGCAGGAGCTTCTGGAACACCTGGACGACGAAGCCAAGCCGTCCTAGTGCTCCGACCCGCCTCACGGGTCTTGCGTGCGACGAGGGTTCCATTCTTCGCCTCAAAGTCCAGGATTAGTCGCCTCCTCTCCCGCGTTCCCGCGTCCCCGCCCGACCACCTACAATCTATCCGTGGTGACGCAGAGTTCGGATCCACCCGATCGATCTCCGCGCGCCAGCCGCAGGCTGTCGCTCGTCGTGCCCGTTCTGAACGAAGAGTCGAACATTCCGACGCTCTACCAGGCGCTTCAGCGAGAGCTCGAAGGACTCGGGACCGACTGGGAATTGATCTTTATAGACGACGGCTCAACGGACGGTTCCGCGGCGGCTGTCCTGAAGCTTCACGGCGGTGATCCTCGTGTGAAACTCCTATCGCTTTCGCGCAACTTCGGGCATCAGAGCGCCCTCACGGCGGGAATGGACCATGCCAGCGGAGACGCCGTGATCATGATGGACGCGGATCTACAGCATCCTCCCTCTCTCATCGGAGAGCTCGTAAGGCACTGGGAGCAAGGATACGAGGTCGTGTACACGGTGCGAGAACTGACGGAGGACGCTGGCCGCTGGAAGCGACTAACGGCATCGCTCTTCTACCGGATCTTTCGAGCTCTTTCCGGTGTCGATCTTCCGGCCAATGCAGCAGACTTTCGCCTGTTGGATCGCAAGGTCATCGAGGCCTTTCGGCAGATCCGCGAGAGAACCCGCTTCCTGCGGGGTCTGACGAGCTGGGTCGGCTACCGTTCGGCCGCGATTTCGTATCGGGCGGGGTCCCGTGTCGCGGGACGGTCCAAGTACGGATTCCGGCGGATGCTCGGGTTCGGCATCGACGGGCTGGTGTCCTTTTCCGCAACCCCCCTCTATCTTTCGATCTACCTCGGCATGATGCTGGCGCTGGCGGGCGGGGTCTACCTCCTCTACGTCCTCTACTCGCGCCTCATCGTCGGAGATACGGTTCCGGGCTGGACCTCTCTGATCATCCTCGTCATGTTGATCGGCGGCCTGCAGCTCTCCTTGATGGGCATCATCGGGGTTTACGTCGGACGCGTTTACGAGGAAGCCAAGCAGAGGCCGCTCTACCTCGTCGACCGCAGTGTCGGCCTCGAAGAACCCTCGACTCCGCCGGACAAGACCCTCCGGTGAAGTGCGAGCTATGCGGATATTCCGGGCAGATGCTCCCGAAGTTTCCGGCCAAGCAGATTTTCGAGTGCCCCCGGTGCGGCCTGAGCTCTTATCAGGGGAACTTCTCCTCGGACCTCTATTCCCGGGAGTATTTCGAAGGCGGCGAGTACCACGACTACCGGGGCGATGAGCGGGTCATCCGGCGCAACTTCCGCAAGCAGATCCGCCGGCTGCTCGAGCTTGCTCCATCCGGGCGGCTCTACGAGATCGGTTGCGCTTACGGTTTCTTCCTGGATCTCGCGCGCGCGCACTGGGACGTGTCGGGGATCGACGTCACGGAGGAGGGGATCGCGCACGCGCGCGAAGCCCTTCGGCTGCCCGTGGAACGCGGCGACTTTCTCGAATCGCCTGAGACTCCGGGAGCCTTCGATCTCATCTGTATGTGGGACACGATCGAACATCTTCCCCATCCGGTGCGGACGATCGAGAAGGCGGCGCGCGCGCTCAAGCCCGGCGGCGCGCTCGTGATGACGACAGGCGACATCGGCAGCCCCGTCGCGCGGTGGCGCGGGGAGCGTTGGCGCCAGATCCATCCTCCGACCCATCTCTACTACTTCTCCCGAAAGACGCTGACGCGCGCGATCGAACAGGCGGGCCTCTCCGTGAACAGCATCGTTTCGGTCGGCTACTGGCGAAGCCTCCGTTCGATGCTCTACGGAATCTTCGCGCTGGGCAAGGAACGCACCGCCTGGATCTACCGCCTGCTGACCGCGGGCGGCCGGCTCGACCTCCCCGTCTACAGCAACCTCTACGACATCTTTCTCCTGGTGGCCGTCAAGCCCAAGTCCGCCGCCAATGAGGATCCGCGAGAGCTCTCGACCCGATAGTCATCCTTCACTTCTGCTCAAGTGACCGTCATCGCCTCCGGGCCCGATTTACTCCAACGCTAGAATTCGGTGGTGGCCACAAAAAGGATTTCCGAGGAGGATCTCCCTATCGGCGCCCACCAATCCATCGCCGGCGGGACGCCGCTCGCCGTCGAACGTGGACTCTCTGCGGGCTGCCGGACCCTCCAGATCTTTGTGAAGAACAACAGCCGCTGGATCGGCAAGGAGATCGACGCGGCGGAGGCGAGGCTGTTCCGCCGCGCGACTCGCGGCGCCGCTTTCGCTCACGTCGCGGCGCACACTTCGTATCTGATCAATCTCGCCTCTTCTTTCCGAGCGTTGCGGCAGCAATCCATCTCGGCCCTCGCCGACGAAATCCGCCGGTGCGAGCGGCTGGGCATCCGAGATCTCGTCCTGCACCCGGGTTCGCACGGTGGAGAGGGCGAATCGGCCGGCATCGCGCGCATCGCGGCGTCGCTCGATGAAGCCCTCGCACGCGCGGGCCCCGGGCGCGTCCGCATCCTGCTCGAAACGGCCGCGGGCCAGGGAACGGCGGTCGGCCACCGCTTCGAGCACCTGCGCGACATCCTCGCTGCCTCACGGCGTCGGCGGCGTCTTGGTGTGTGCCTCGACACCTGCCACGTGCACGCCGCCGGCTACGACCTCACGTCGGCGGAGGGCTACGCCGAAACCCTCGACGCTTTCGAGCGGACCATCGGTCTCGCGCACCTCCACGCGATCCACGTCAACGACTCGAAGAAGCCTCGAGGCTCGCGCGTCGACCGGCACGAGCACATCGGCTCGGGCTCGATCGGCGAGGCGGGCTTTGCCAACCTGATGACCGATCCGCGCCTCTCTGCGGTCCCCAAGTTCCTCGAAACTCCCAAGGACGACTCCCTCGATTTCGACCGGAAGAACCTGGCGACGCTGAGGCGTCTGGCGCGTCGCGGGCGGTATCGGGACAGATGACCGCAGGTCAACGCGCCCGACTTCAGTCTCCTTGTCCTAGGACACTTGGAACCGGCGCTGGATCGTCGCGGTCCCGCCGCTCTTGGCCCTCACGGTGACCGTCAGAGAGTGAGCGCCCGGATTCAACTTGGGAATCGCGAAAATGAAGCCGGCCTTGTCCGCGTCGGGGTACTTGGCGTATTGAGCCTTCACCCCCGGGAAGTCGATACCGGTCTTCACGAACGGTTTCTGGCCGTCGTCGAACGTGACCGACACCTCGGCCACGCCGGAGGGATCGAGCGCCCAACCTGACACGAACGTTCCGACGGCGATGGTTTGATTTTCGGCAGGCGTATCGAGAAGTGCGATAGGCGGCGGGGCCGCCGTCGGCGCCGGCACCGAGGCCGACCCCGGACTTTCCGATTGGCCACAAGCGAGCGCGAACAGGGCCCCAAGAACTAGCGTCGAAGCAAAAACGACTCTCCGATGCATTCCAACCTCCTCAACTGAGCAAAACGACGGCGGAGCATCTGCCCCCCGATCGCCGGGCTGGCATCATAGAACAACCGCCGTCTCCTTCTTACCTCGACGGCCCGAGTCTTCGCGAGAGACCGAGAAATAGAGTTGCGAGCAGAGTGATTCCCGAGACGAGAAGCCCGTGGACGAAACCGCGGGGCCGATAGCGAAGGACCGCAATGTGCTGGCCGGCTGGAACACGGAACGCGAGAAAGGCACGGTTGTAGGAGAGCAGCGGCGCCACGTCGCCGTCGATCGTCAACCTCCAGCCGGGCCAGGAAGTCACCGAAGTGGCCGCGATCGTGGGCACGCGCGCGTCCACGGCGAGGGTTATCTCCTGAGGCAGATAGGAGACGACCTCGACGGTAGCCTCTCCGTTGTGCCGCCACGTACCCGGCGGAGCTCCCTCCGGTGGCTCCTGTGCCACCACGCCACGCTGCCCGAAATCCGAAATCGCCGACAGAAGAGGCAGGACGCGATCCGGGATCGGTTCGTCCGCTATTTCCCGCGGTATGAAGGCGCGTGGCAGAACGCGCGGGTTCTCGAGCAGCATCCCCTCGGAGCTTTGATGCAGAACGCTCCACCCCTCGGGAGGATGAAATCCCGAGGCCGCGTAGACCCACCGCACGTTCAAAAACGAGAGGAAGGGCTTGGTCGGATCGTCGACCCTGTTGAACCAGATGGGCTGCGGCAGGCACCAGAGCCCTTCGGTGTCGAAAAGGGGCCGGAAGGTCATCGCCTCGTAGCCGCGGATGTCCTCGAGCTCGTAGAGCGCCGCTATGTTGGGGATGAACGAGAAGCCCACGGCCGTAAAACGATAGGGAAGACCGCGCGGGATTTTCTCGAAGACTTCCAGGGGCGGGTAGAAGGCGCGATTGGGATACGTCGGATAGACGTCCCGCTCTTCCAGTCCTCGTTGCAGCAGGAGGAAGAGCAGCGCGGCGCTGCCAACCGATAACGCGCGCCGGAGACGAAGACTCCACAGGGCGGCGGCACCCACGAGAAACAGAGGAATGGTCTGGAGGAGCAGCCGATACTGGAAGTAGCCCGGTTCCATCGATGCCGGCACCTGGAGGCGAAGGCCCCAGGCCGCGAGTCCCAGCGCCACCAGCGCTGCAGCCGAGGCGGCCGCGATCCAACGGCTGCGGCCCTGTTCGACGACGCTTTGAGCACCCAGCGCCGCGAGCCCCGCCACTCCAAACGCCGCGAGAAAGACCATCCGCTCGTTCAAGCCGATGTCGAAGAGGGGAATCGCCCCGATCGCGCTTGCAATCCCGGGCGCGCGGGCGTGCATCGCGACGCCGAGGACCCCGAGAAACGCGAGCGGCCACTTCTCGCGCCTCTTCGAGAGCAGCAGACCGGCCGCTGCGAAGGGCCAGAGAACCGAGCCCGCATAAGCGGAAGGTTCGTGGTAGCCGGCAGCCGCCTCTCCCTTTCCCGACACGCCGAACAAATAAGGAAGGCCGTTCTGGACCGCGTGGAGGGCGCTCTCTCCGATCGCATAGGCCTTCGATGACTTCGCGAAGACGTTCTTCCGCACGAAATGCTCGACCGTCCAGGGAAGAGCCTCCGCCAGCGGGAGCAAGAGGACCGCGCAGAGGCCGAGCGCGAGAATGCCCACAATGAGCGCGAGCCCGAGGGCGCGCAGCCGGCGCCGCGGCTCGGCCCAGAACAACTCGAAGAGAAAGTAGAGGCCGCCGCCCGCGACGCAGTGGAGAAGCGTTTCCGGGTGCCCCGACGCCGTGATCAGGAAGAGCGCGATCACGGTGATCGCAACGGCGGATCGATCCGCTCTCGTGACCAGACGCCGGAGCCCCAAGAGAAGCAGCGGCAGCGGAGCGGCCGCCGGTGTCAGCGGATAGCCGACGAAAAAGACGAGGTAGTCCGAAAAAGCCCAGGCCGCGCCCCCCAGAAGCGACGGAACTTCCCCGCAGCCGACCTCCCGAAGAAACAGATAGGCGGAAAGGATCGCCAGGAGGAAGCGCAAGGCCATCTCCAGAGTCCAACCCTGGGCCAGAGGCAGAAGCATCCCGATCCACGTCGCCGGGTGAAGGACGACCGGCTGCTGAACGGCCAGCAACGGCTCGCCCGCCAGCACGAAGCGGTTCCAGAGCGGCAGCCGGCCGTTCTTTGCGGCATCGCGTACCGCTTTGCGCCACGG